>DBEXQE010000001.1:0-1695 GCA_048167245.1 Christensenellales bacterium
AAATTTTTCGGAGGACAAAAACAATGGCAAATAAACAAGTCGTTAAAGTCGGTATCAACGGCTTCGGCAGGATCGGACGTCTCGCATTCCGTCAGATGTTCGGCGCTCAGGGATACGAAATCGTTGCGATCAACGACCTTACCAGCCCCGCAATGCTTGCAAACCTTCTCAAATACGACACCGCTCAGGGCGGTTACTGCGGCAAGATCGGCGAAGGCGCTCATACCGTATCGTCGAAAGAACCCGTGTTCGAAGAAGACGGCAAGACCGTTAAGGTTCCCGGTTCGATAACCGTAGACGGCAAAGAGATCACTATTTACGCTATGCCCAAAGCTCAGGAATTGCCTTGGGGCAAGCTCGGAGTGGACGTAGTTCTCGAATGTACCGGTTTCTACTGCTCGAAAGAAAAGTCGATGGCTCATATCTCCGCAGGCGCTAAAAAAGTCATCATTTCCGCTCCCGCGGGCAACGATCTCAAAACGATCGTTTACAGCGTAAACGAAAAGACTCTGACCAAGGACGACCAGGTCATTTCGGCGGCTTCCTGCACGACCAACTGCTTGGCTCCCATGGCTAAGGCGCTCAACGACTACGCTCCCATACAGTCCGGCATCATGAGCACCATTCACGCTTACACCGGCGACCAGATGATCCTCGACGGACCTCATCGCAAGGGTGATATGCGTCGTGCGCGCGCAGGCGCCGCAAACATAGTTCCGAACTCGACGGGCGCGGCGAAAGCTATCGGACTCGTTATTCCCGAACTCAACGGCAAACTCATCGGTTCTGCTCAGCGCGTTCCCGTAACGACGGGTTCCACCACCATTCTTACCGCAGTCGTAAAGGGTAAGGACGTAACGAAAGAAGGCATCAACGCCGCTATGAAGAAAGCCGCAAGCGAATCTTTCGGATACAACGAAGATCCGATCGTTTCGAGCGACGTTATCGGTATGAGATACGGTTCGTTGTTCGACGCTACGCAGACCATGGTTTCGAAGATCGGCGACGATCTCTATCAGGTACAGGTCGTTTCCTGGTACGACAACGAGAATTCCTACACGAGCCAAATGGTCCGCACCATAAAGTACTTCGCCAGTCGTTGATTCTTATCGGTTTTATTAAAAAAGAAAAAGCCCGTTCGGATAATTCCGCGCGGGCTTTTATGATACGACGCGTTAAAACAGATAAATAAAACTCACGACGATGAAAATTATCGAGATAACGCTCGACAGGAAAGCTATCTTGCCGAGCGGGTGCGACAGGTTTATAAACGAGAATATCGACGACGCGAGCGTTAGGAACACGCATATGAATAAAAACGGGAGCATTATTATGCTTGCCTGCGTCGTTCCGCTCGAACGGATATAGTATATCATACATATGAGCGACGCGATAAACGCCATTACGGCGACTACGAGCGAAATTATTGCGGTCGTAAATTTGTATTTGTTGTTATCCATTGCTTTTATTTTAGCAAAAACGTTAATATAAGTCAACAAACCGCGGTTTCCCTTGACAATTTTCGAAAACGGAGTTATACTGACTTATAACCGAAAATTTTATTAGGCGAATTTTTTTGACGGCAAGGTAGCTTGAAATATGAAGTGTCCCGTATGCGGAGATAATATACCCCAAGGTAAATCGAAATGTCTGCGTTGCGGCTACGAGTGTAAATCGTTGGCTACGGTCAAGCAA
>DBEXQE010000002.1:0-2337 GCA_048167245.1 Christensenellales bacterium
TAGATCCGTTTTGCGAGAAGCGCAAGCGGCGCGGCTATAAAAGTGAAACAGATACCATACGTCGCAAGTGTCGGATACTCGTAAAACGTAGCGGCTTCCGCGCGGGCAAACAGAAAGTATCCTATCGCATTAGCCGTTTCGGGCGCATTCTGCCCGTAAAAGGTGTAAACGTTGTATTGATTAGTGAAAAACCCGCCTATCCCCACGACCAGAAAAGTAGACAGCGTAGGCCATATATAAGGCAAGGTAATATGGAAAAATTCCTGTACCGCGCCGCACCCGTCGAGCCCCGCCGCTTCGACTACGGAATCCGGGATTGCCGTCATAGCGCCGACGAACAGCAGAACGTTCGCGCCGAAACCCATCCAGACCGCATATATCGCAATGCCCGCAAACGCTCTCGACGGTTCGACCATAACTCCCATGAACGCGCTGTCGGGATCTATCGCTTTGAGTATCGCGGGGAGAACGGAATCCGTTACTCCGCGGAACACGAACGTCATGACCACCGCGGGAAACACCATCGGCAAAAACAGCACTACGCGGAAAAACCGACTGCCCTTGCAATTTTTATAGATATACACGGAGAACAAGATCCCGAGCGGCATACCTATAAACAGACTTATCAGATACAGATACAGCGAATTTCCGAACGCGTACGACAACTCGCCCGCCCTTATATATCTGAAAACCGTTGCGAAATTATTCAGCCCGTTAAAAACGTATCCGCCGTTGCCGTCGTATTCCTGAAACACGTACAGGATCGATCTGAAATTCACGCCTATATAGAAGATCGCGAATTGCGTCAAGGGCAAAACGATCAGACAGCAATAAAAGATCACGTCTTTTACCGAGCGTCCCGAAAAAAATCTTTTTACTTTGACCATAAGTTTCTCTTATCTGAAAGCTATCTCGTATTTGCCTTTCATGGATTCGAAAAGCTCTTTCGCCGTTTTCACGTTATCCGTACGCGTAAACTCGGTGAACACGGATATTCCGCCGAACGCATTGTAACGGGGCGCAAGACTTCCCGCAAGTTTACGGTATTCCGTCGTGGACTTCAAAGGAATGAAGAAATCCATTCTCTCGGACGCGTCCAGAACGCTCTTTCCGAGCGTGCTTGCGTTTTTGTAGAAATCGCTTTCCCTGTCGATATCCATTTTGTATTTCAGCATAACGGTATACTCGTTAAAGAAATCCCGCAAGGTTTCTTCGTTTGCGATAAACTGCACGAACGCTTTCGCAAGATCCGTTTTCTCGGGCGCGATATATCTCGACACTACAAACATCGAATCTCCGCACATGACCGTCGTGCCTTCGCCTATTTTTTCTTCCGTCGCTTTGGGGAACGGCATAAGCGCGTAATTGAAATCGTCGTCGGTCAGCTTATATTTGTCTTTAAGCGAATTTACGTTCGATCCAGCTTCGCAGAACCAATAACTCCATTCAAGGATCATTGCGCAATCGTCGTTGTTGTCGTACTTGTTCGCAAGGAACTGCAACTGAGCCTGATAGTGCGAAAGATCCGAATTTTTCAGGTACAGATTTTTTCCGTTGCTTGCCGTCGTTGTACAGAGTTCTTCCGCGAACTTCATCGCGTAATACTTCCCCGCGGAGCTTTCGTGCGCTTTATAGGCGTCGTTATACGTAAGATCCTGTTTTTCTATTATAGGATCGTCGTTTTGATCGAACCCCGTAACGATATCGTGCTTACCAGCGAGATTTACGGTCGTCATCATTTCGTCGAGTCCCGAATAGTCCGAATAAAGCGAACGCAAAAAGTCGTTGCCGTACTGATCGATATACTGCCCCGTCCAGATGATCGGAGCGGATCCCGCTTCGCGTATTCTCTTGCAAAGCGTAATAAACTGATCGTAAGTCGCGGGAAGTCCGTCGTCCCAAGTCCCGGTCTTTCCGTCCGCGCCCGGCGATTTCGTATCGTTGGGGTTTGTTATAAACGGCGAATCGGCGGCGTTCGTTCTGAAATAATAATTTCTCTGATCGAACATATCCACGTCGTACCAGATGCCCGCGTATTCCTGACGGTACGGCACGGCGTAATACTTCGGAGCTTCTTCCGTGCCTACGTTCATCCAATCGAGATCCGCCTGATAGAGCTTGTCTGAAAACTTTTTGTTTTCTCCCGTTTCGGCGGTTTGCTTTCTTACGAAATCGTACCGAAGCGACGAATTCACCACGTCGGTGAGTTCCAAAAAGTCGCCCTGCCCGTCCCTTATTGAATCGTAATACGTGCTTTCTTCCAAAACGTACATATCTTCGTTGTAGTTCTGAAAATTGGTCATAGCCGACGCTTTGTAGTTTGCGGATTTATTCACG
>DBEXQE010000003.1:0-13966 GCA_048167245.1 Christensenellales bacterium
AAACAAAGGGGTACCCCTTTGAAAACCGTACGGTAACCTTATCGTTTTGAGTTTACACCCGTAATATTAAGTTGTCAATATTCGTCAAAAATAAAAAGTCCGTTGTATAAAAAAATTTTTAGATCGTATCATATTTTAATAGTTTAGCCTAAAATTATTGTAATAAGACACAAAAATCGAATTTGCTTTTATAAAACTCTTTCGCTTTCGACGTTCGGAATATTACTCGTTCCGAATACAACTTTTATGCTACCTTGAATTACCCCAATGAACCTGCGTGAGAGCGAGGCGTGCGCTTGTTGTAACACAGTTTTATGGATACTCTGAAAGTAAGATAAAGTGGCACAAAAATAGGTGCAGCCCCGCCATTCTGCATTCGAGTGCGGTACGCATATTATCTGTTAAGTTAAGTTTTTCGACTATGCTGTCGTATACGGTATAGTCCTGTGTTATTTCTTCTTGTATTTCTGTTGACGGCTCGCTATTCGGCGTTAAATCTTCGACGCTTATACTGCGGTAACAATCGCTCCATTTGCGGTTTATGAGTTTCGTCATCCTTTTTATGCAAGCTATCTGTACGGTTATCTTCTTGCCTTTCTTGGTATAACCGATTATGTCGTATAAGTGCTTGCCGTAGTGCTCGGTCAGATATAACGCGCACTCCTGTACTAAATCATAGCTGTTGCTGAATACGTGTTTTACGTCGTTTTTGTAACGTATATCCGAGCATAAATCGTTGAACATTCTCTGCATACGGCTTCCCATATAGCCAATGAGAAACCGCATTTCGAAAAACGCTATCATTTCCGACATAGCGAGAACGTTATTTATCTGTGCTACCGACCAAAACCGAAAAGGCAAATCAAGCGAGATATTTGCAAAACGGCTTAAAACGTGTCGTAAACGCAAACAAACGTAGTCAACGGGAAAGTAATCGCCAAAGTACACAAAAGGCGTACAAGCCTTACAAACGGCTTTTACGGCATAAAGAAAACAACGACTGCTATAATGCAATCGCTGTTAATGGAAATTTATGCTTAATCGTATTCGTGGAAACACTCGGGCGAGCACGGAAAGCCTGCGCGTGCCGCCCGAGTATTTTGAGTATGGTGTACGGGTTTCTATTTGCCGAGTGATAAGTCTTTTGGGTTCTTTTTCGGTTCGGTAGGTCGGTTGCGAGGCGTGCGCTTGTCTGGGCGAGCGTAGCGAGCCCACTTGTTCAAGACAAGCGCACGCCTAAAAACCACATAGGTTCATTAGGGCAATCACACGCAGCATTAAAGAAACATAAATTCAGCCGCCGAATTTGCGGTTTTTTACGATTATTTTTTTTAGTATCGATAGCTCAAAAACGTTGACGTTAAAAAATTTTTACAACAGTATTTCCCTATTCGTTCCGTAAAAGATATCGCTCTTGCCGGAAAGCAGCTTACAAAGCGTTTCGAAATGCTCCCAATCTATTTTGTCGCCGTAATCGAGTTCGTATGTGTGTCCCCAAATATACAGCAGTTGCGGACTATCCGTTTTAAGCGAGACAAATTCTTCCGCAAGCGATATCATTTTGTCATATTCGGTATAGTAAACGCTCGGATCAAACTTATACAAGTTCTCCCGCAAATCGAAATCATGCGTAGACGTTATCGTGCGCGAAAACTTTACGCCCGTTCTGCGCTTTATTATATCCGCAACGCGGTCGTCGTTGTTCGCTCCGCCGCAAGGATACGCCATTCCGACGACTTCGTAGCCGCAAAGTTCGCTCAATATCTGCCTGTCCTTTTCTACTTGATAAACTATGCTTTCTTCGTCGAGCATAGTCAGATTCGGGTGCGAAATCGTATGCACGGCGACTTCGTGCCCCGCGTACACCGACTTAACGTCGCACGCGCGGACTTTATCTCGAACTATCGTCTTGCCGTTATAGTCGCTTTTACCCACATTGCCGAGATACCCCGAATTCAGATTGAACGTGGCTTTTAGTCCGTACTTATTCAGAATTTCTATCGCGCGGATATCCTGTTTCACTCCGTCGTCGAAGCTGAAAGTTACCGCTTTGTTCTTTCCGTTCCACATAAAACTTTACTCCGTTATATATTTTTTCTATTATATTCGTTTACTTGAAATTCGCTTCACAGACTCGAAAACGAAATCTTTTCTTGCATCGGGGCGGTAAGTTTCCGCCGATACGTTTTCCAATTTCAAACCGTCGACGAAACGAAAATAGATCCCCTTTGCGGGCAAAATTCTGCCGTAGACGTAGACTTCGGGATATTTCGAACCTTCGAACGGGACGGTTTTCGAATATTCTTTTACGCCGCCGTCGAGTTTTAAGCGCACGTTTTTCAGCGTTATGTTTTCGAGCGGCGCGCCGAAAAGTCCGCAAACGTTACTCGTCATTTGCCAATCTTCCACGCGAACTCTTCCGTCGAACCCCGCGCCCGTGCCGAACACGTGCGGATCAAAAACTCGAAGGTCGTTTTTGTACGCCGAATAATTGTACGGCATGATTTCGTAAGGTTCGTACGGCCCGTCCGCCGAAACGTTCTCGATCAAAATATTTCTTATGCGCCCTACCGCCCTGCCGTCGGGTCCGCGCATACGGTTACCCAAATGAATAAACAGCGGCGCGTTTACGTTTTTCATACAAACGTTCTTTATTTCGATCCCGTCAATCACCGCGCCGTCCACGCTCTCGATCGCTATCCCGCAAATTCGCGTGTCGGATATCCGAATGTTTTCCGCGGAAATATTCTTAAACCCGCCGTTGCTCTCCGTGCCGAATTTCAGCGCGTTGCAACCGCTCCTTAAAGTGCAGTCGTAAACCCTTATATCGTCGCACTCGCCCAAGCGATTAAGCGTATACGAACTTTTGAAAACTATCGCGTCGTCGCCGCTTTGCACGTCGCAATCGTGAATTTTAACGTGTTTGCAATTATCGGGCGATATCCCGTCGATATACACGCGCATTTTCAACCCGTAAATGTCCGCGTTTTCGCAACCCGCGAAATACACAGCCAAATCCGTGGCGTTTACGATCTTCAAATCGCTTACGACGACGTTAGTACAGTTTTTGAGCGCTATGCACTTGGCTCCGCGCCTGTTCATTCCGCGCTTATTTTCATCGTCCCACACCGAGCGCATATCTATCTCGCCGCCGCCCGAGATCGCTATGTTTTCGCAATCGATCCCCACGAACATCGAGTGTTCGAAAAAGCTGTGCGACGCGTCCTGATAAAGCGGATAATCCACGCTCTCGTCGGGACGAAAATCGCTCAAATTCAGCGACCCGAGAATTTTTGCGTCCGACGCTATTATCACGCTTACGTTGCTTTTCAAAAAAACGGTGGATAAGACGTATTCACCTTTTCGGAACACGACTTTTCCGCCGCCGTTTTTGCTGCATGCGTCTATCGCGTTTTGGACCGCCGCGCCGCATAAAGTAACGCCGTCGCCCGTCGCGTCGAAATCCTCGACGTAATATATATCGTTTTTCAATTCGATCCGCCTTATATTGAATTCACCGTCGCGTTTTCGCTCCACTTGTTAAAGCTCGGCGTTCCAGCCCTGAAATCGTTGCCGTCGCCGAACCAACACAACAGTTTTTCGTCAAGCTCGGGAATGGAATCGATTTCGCCGTTCACGTACGAAAGGAGCCTTGCTCTGCACGAAACAAGACGCTGTTTAAGTCCGCCGAGCCTTAAATCCTGCACGTCGAATCCGTGCGGCTTATTCTCATTATACCACAACTTTTCGAAAGCCGCATGGAAAATTCGTAAAAATTTTTCGGC
This sequence comes from Christensenellales bacterium, assembly GCA_048167245.1. Taxonomy (GTDB): domain Bacteria; phylum Bacillota; class Clostridia; order Christensenellales; family Pumilibacteraceae; genus RACS-047. The sequence continues at coordinate 3,786 of DBEXQE010000003.1, forward strand.
TTTTTTATAATCCGCGGCTATGCGGAAAAGTTCTTCCTTATCGCGTTTTTCGTACGCCTTGCGCGTGCGAACTCCCAAAGAATATTTTACGGACAAGAGCCGACAAAGCGCGGCATGACTTGCGAAAATATATCCGTAACGCAGACTCTTTTTTGCCGCCTTTTCGAATTTTTTTGCCAGCTCTTTATATTCTTCGTCTACGCCTTCTTTGACGACGGAATCGAAAATACCGTTAAACGGATCGTTGTAAAGCATATGTTTGCAAACGTTGCAAGCGACCGCGCGGTTTCCGCCGACGAAGTTCGGCTCGTCGAGCGAAAACATGGCGTCGTAATCTTCGCCCGTAAGAGAGCGGAACTCCGCCTTTATTTTATCCGCATCGGTTTCGCCGTCGTAATGCTTTTTGACGGCGAACAACGACGGCAAGAGCGCATAAAACGAACACTCTTTTCCGTTGTCGCCCCAAAGCGTCAAAAACACGTTGTCGACGTTAAATTTTTTCACTGCGTCCATTGCGGGAAACGCGGTTTCGACCGTGCGCCTGTTGCCGCTCGCAAAACCCGTCCAACTCCAAGCGCCGCCCGCGAACCAAACTTCTTTTCCCGCGGATAAATGAGCCGACAGCATCTTTTCGTAATACTCTCGCTCGGCGTGGTAGTAGTCCCAATACACGAGTCCGACGCCGCTCGGAATGCTCGCCTTTGTCTCGTCGCTCAATATCGGTTCTTCGGCATAATACGTGCCGTTTGCGATACGGAAAAACATATCCGACCATATAAGCGGCTTGAATCCGTAACTTTGCGCGATAGAAGAAACTTTTTGCAAATGCTCTTTGAAAATATCCAAGCGGTTGCGACTGCCGTTTTTGCGCCGATAATTTCCGAGCCCGAGCATAAACGCTTCGTCCATACCGATATGCACGTACTTGCTCGAATAAACCTTTGCAAGCGTTTTGAACATGTTTTCGATAAGTTCGTACGTTCGCTCTTCGCCTACGAGCAAAATATTATCGCAATCGTTAATCTCTTTATATACCCTGTTTCGGAAAATTCCGTCGAGATGCCCGAGAGTCTGGATACACGGTATAACTTCGATGCCGATCGAATCGCAAAAGTCGACTACCTGTTTAAGCTCCGCCGCCGTATAGCGTCCGCGCATATATCCGAAATACGGCTCGTTTTCGATCTCGTACGTGTCTTCGGTATACAGCAGAAGCGTATTATATCCGAAAAATTTGATCGTCTTTGCGAAATTTAAGATTTCCAGCGGCTTCATCACCGCGTTTCTCGAACAGTCGAGCATTATGCCGAATCTTTTCATCGAGTCCTTCTTTTTGGCAGATAGATAACGTCAGTACGGCAGAATAAACACGGCTTCGCCCGCGTGCTGTTTTACCGTATATTTATTGTTTTGCAACTTGACCGTTTCGGGCGTGCCGTTTTTATATACGACAGCGTGCGTGAATCCTTTTGCGAACGTTACCGTAGCCGTTTGATATGCGTTTGCGCCTTGATATATCGGGTCGACTGCGTTCTGGACCATATACATATAACGGTCGTTTTCGTCGTCGTACAGCTCGGTCATAAGCGCGCACTCTTTGTCTATCGTTATATCTTCGACTTTTTGATACGCTTTACCCGGCGCCGCCATCGATATATGATTTGTCGAATATGTAGACGGCTTGACGGAATACACGTTCGACGTTACGTAATCGAAATTCAGGATAGTGTTCGCGAACGTCTGATTTTCCGCCATTATCTTTTTCATTATGCCGTAAAGCTCGGTCTTTTCGCCGTAAAGCGTTATGAACGAACCCTTGTCGTCCGTTCCGAAATTACCGGTCTTGCCTTTCGACCAATATGTATAGTAAACTATTTGCTTCACTCCGAAACCGAGTTGCATATTGTTGAGCCACCTTGCGCCCGCTTCGTCGAGCCTGCGCGTTACGACCGTTCCGTTTGCGCGGTAATCCGAAAAGGTTTGAACGACCGACGCGAAATCGACGTTCTTTTCTTTGCAAACTTCGGCGCACACTTGCATGTTGCGGATATAACTGTCGCGCACGCCGTTACCGAGCAACGGATAACTGTCCATCATAACGTAGTCCGCGCCCGTACTGCCCTGAAAGCCCTCTAAATACGCTTTGTACATTGCCGCCGCCTTTTCGTCGTTGTTTTCGAATTCGCCGTCGACGGCTGGGCAAACGTTCTCGTATTTCTTTACGGTATCGCCCGGCGAATCGGAATCCGTATGCATCTGAAAAAGATTGTACTGCACGAACGCCGTAGGACAAACGCGCTTTACGGAGCGGTACACTTCGCCGTATGCCGCTATGTGCTGTTTTCTCGGTTCGTCGAAAAGTTGGACGCCGTAGAATACGGGGTGATCGCGGTACGGAGCCATGCACGCGGCAACGTACTCGTCGAGTTCCGTTTCGCTCGCAAACGGCTTGCCTTCCCCTATAAGCGACGGGCAAGCGTCGTACTGCAAGTGTTCGTCGTCGCAAAGATCCACGTGAGTCGACCCGTTGTATTTGCCGTTGCCGTCTCTGTCGGTATACGCATATCCGCGCGACAAAACCTGAATACGGTTATCCGTTACTATGACTTTATCCAAGCCCGCTTCCCGCGCCCTGTCCATTACGATCCTCGTGTCGCTCGTTTCCCAGGTCTGACCGTAATAGTTTCCGCTCGTCTGCATCATAAGGATATCGAAACCGCAATCCTTATACTCCCTGTACCGTTCGACGGTGCGAAAATCTTCGCCCGCGGAGACGATATTGTCGTTCATATCTCTCCACGTTCCGCTGTTAGGCGGATTGTAGGCATAATAACCGAATTTTTTCGAATATCCCGAATAATCGGGCGCGGCGTTTGCCGTTTCGGTTTTACAAGCGACGAGCGCAAACGCGAATACCGCCGCGATCATAAAAGATATCGTTTTTTTAAGTTTCATTTCCGTTTCCTTTTCCTATTTTACCAAAGAGTTTTGCCCGTCCATTCGTTGACCATAGTATTGATGCGGCTCTCGGTATTTCCGTAAATTCCGTGTACCTTGTCTATTGTAACGGCTTCGTAAGGTCTGCCGTAAAGTATAATGCTTCCGCCGTCTTTTACTTGATCGTAAGCGTCGCAATTTGCGTTTACGTTACCCACGAAAGACCAGATCAGGGTATACTCTTTTTCTGCGCTCTGGTCGGCGTTCTTCTGCATGAAAGCGACCCCGATCCTTACCTGCTGTGCGTTCTCCGACTTAAAGCACCCCGCTATCATGCGATATTTATTCGTCGCGTTTTCCTGTTTTCTCAGATCGTCATGACTGATAAAAGCGCTTCCGTCATATGTTTTGACTTGCGTCCCGGATATCTGATTCATAAACCCTTGCGAAGACGCGACCGTAGCGGGATCTTTGGGGCTTGTGAACAAAGTCGGTCCGTATACGTTTATTCTCAACTTGGTCGAACCCTGAGACACAGTCGTCCCGTCGGGATTCATGATGCCGCCCATGTTCACCATGATCGCTTTCGCGCCAACGAAATTTTTCGTGTTCTCGTTCGGAGCATTGCAGAAAAACGCAAAGTTAGGCATATTGCAACCCGTAAAATCGACTGCGACGAAATTGTTGTAGCAGTTGTCGCCTATCCTATCGAAAGCCAGATACGGTACGTCTGCCGTTCCCATAGCCGAGTCTTTTGTCCCGCCGTAACTGCCCGCTTCGAATACCGCGCCGCCGTCTCGGGTAAGAGTTGCCCTGTATTTTGCGGTTACGTCGTCCCTTATGACTTCATTCGTTACGGTTACCGTCATAGACGTTCTTACCGTTGCTGTCGCCGAACGGTAATACAGCGTATACGTTCCCACGCTCGCGAACGAAAACGCAGTTCCCGTGATATCGGTCCGCTCGCCTTGTTCGTTTTCATAGTACAAAGCATAACCGCTTTCGCCCGTTTCTATATAATCGCCTACGCTTAGCGAAACGTTCGGATTGACGATCGCCTTTGCTCCCGCTTTGAACCGCGAGCCGTCGATAAGGTCGTATACGTTGTCTACGTTGCGATTTACGCCGTGCACCTTATCCCACGAAACGGCTTCGCCGAGTTTGCCGTACAGGACTATGTTGCCCTTAAAGTCGTCCGCGGTAAGCGAATGGATCGCCGACTTATTGAGCGGCACCGACTCGTCGAGCACGTATTCGCCCGCATCGAGATCGATCAGCAAAAGTCTGAGCGTTGCGCCGAGCCCCGTTTTAGAATTAAACGTTTTGTCCGAAACTTCTTCGACGCCCGCGATATAACGGTAGCGCTTCATAGGCGAAAGATCGCTCGCGCCTATCGGCTTCGTAGCTCCCGCAAGCGCGTGATCTCCCCACGCTCCGAACGTCGCGCCTTTTATTTTCGTCGGTCCGTAAACTTTATAAACGTGGCTCGTCGTATTTCCGCTCGCTTCCATTCCGTTCGTAACGTACGTACCGGCTTTACCGTCTACGAGGTCGGGCGTCGTATTCTTAACGAAGAAAGCGATCTGCGGCAACGCGCTGCCCGTGAAATCGACCGTAACGTAATCTTTCGCGCCGTAGTCGCCGTCGAAAGATATATACGGCAGATCCGTGCTCCCGACCGATGCGGCTTTGCCCGTGAACGTACCTTCTTGCAGGACCGCCGATTTGTCAGCAGAGCTTAGGGTCGCTTTGTACAAACGCATACCGTTTGCTTTGAGATAACTCCAAGTTTCCGCGCTCATGTCCGTAACGCTTACAGCCATGGAAACGGGCATAACGCCGCTTTCGCCCGAATCGTAATACAATCTGTATTCGCCGATCGCGGGGAACGAGAACGTAGTTTCTGTTTTTGCTATATTCGTTTTAACGCCGCTTACGTCCGTATACCAAAGTTTATAGTCCGCTCCGTCTTCGGGCGATATAAAGTCGGACTTATTCAGGTTTACGGAAGCGGGAACGGTATTCGCCGCATAGGGCGCGAACTCGGCTGTTTTCACCCAATCATATATATCGTCGTTGTCCGATACGCGACGGATCAGATACACTTTATCCCAAGCCGTTTGCCTGTCAAAGCCGCCGTACAGCACGATATTGCCCGTAAAGTAATCTGCGCTGAGCTCGTAGCGCGCCATATTGACGAGCGCAAGTTCTTTGTCGTATACCGTTTCGCCCGTATCGAGATTTACGAGCAAAAGTTTGAGCGTTGCGCCGAGTCCCGTCTTTTCGTCGGCTTTGCCCGCGTTATAAGTTTTGTCCGACACTTCTTTAACGCCCGCGATATAACGGTAGCGCGCCGATGCCGAAAGTTTTGCCGAACCGAGCGCACAGTCCGTTTCGATCAGCAGTCTGTCGGAGCCGCCGAATACGCCGCCTTTTATTTTCCGCGGTCCGTATACGGTAAGGCGCGTTTTCTCCGTACCCATCGCACTGCCCATTGCGTTAGCGAGATATATGCCGTTTTCGCCGTCTATAAGATCCGCCGTAACGTCGTCTGCGAAGAACGCGACTTGCGGGAGATTGTCGCCCGTAAAGTCCACGGTAACGTAGTCGCCCGCTCCGTATCTGCCGTTGAACGCGATGTACGGCAGATCGGTCGTCGAAACGCTACTTGCTTTTCCCGAGAAAGTCCCCGCGTCGAGCAACACGCTTCCGTCGCCGAGTATGCGCTTATAACCGTGTTCCGAAATGTGATTTTCGCTCATCCAGATCTTCGCGTCGTCGTCCATATACTTTATCTGAACTATGACGGTCGCGACGTCTTGCTGTCCGTCGTCCGTTTCGACCTTGAACCTGAAACAGTGATCCGAAAGACTCGTGAACGTGTACTCCGTTTCGTCCGTGAACTCCGTCGTATTTCCGTCCACAAGCACGCTTACCATTTTAAGTCTGTACGGGCAGAACGACTGCACGGTTATGTTCATCGCTTCGAACAGATCCGAAAATTCAAGCGTCGAACCCATTTGATACATCAGCGACTGAGCGTTGTTGTAGCTCCACTCTATTTCGTACGCTTTTACGGTTACCGTCATTTCGGCGCTGCCCTTGTTTTTGCCGCCGTTTACCGTATAGGTAAGTTTGTGTTCTCCCACGTTTTCCGGTATCCAGATAACGCGCGAAGAAAAGTCTTTTTCTTTTCCGTCGGGATCGGTTATCGTAAACGTATAGTCCGTTTCGTCTCCGAAGTCCGCGAATTCCGAAATGCGGACTTCCTGCCCTACGGTAACTTCGGTCAGCGCGCCGTCAAGGAACTTCGGTCCGTTTCCGCCGTCCGAATTCTTGTCGCAAGCCACCGCCGCAAGCGAAACGATCGCCGCAAGCACGATAAGCAACAAAAATCTTACTTTCTTTCTCATGATTTTCCTCCCGTAAATATATTTTTCATTGTTTGTTTACCCTTTCAGTCCGCCCGCCGTAACGTTCGTCATGATAAGTTTCATGTTGCTCGCGTACAGCACGATGACGGGTATCGACGATATAACGGTCGCCGCGAAATAGATAGGCTTCGAATCTTCCACGTAATTCGAACTCGTGGCGAACAGATACAAGCCGTACGCAAGGTTCGGAAACTCGCGCAAGTATATCATAACGGTGCCGTAGTTGTTCCAGACCCCTATCGCCTGCGTTATCGAGATCGCGGCGATGCACGGGAACGCCTGCGGCAAAACTATTTGAAACAGTACGCGGAAATTCCCCGCGCCGTCTATCTTCGCCGCCTCGGCGTAGTTTCCGCTTACGCCCTTGAACGTGCCGTACAAAACTATGAACGCAAAGTCGAAACCGCTGCACCAGGCGAACCATATGAGCGCGGGATTGTTGACGAATCCCCACTGCGCAAACAGCTTGTATTCCGTCGAACCCGCGCCGATGATCGGTATCGTGTTCGCGAATATTACGAGCGAATACAGAAAATTTCTGCCGGGAAAACGGTAGCGCGCTATCGCGTAGGCAAGCAACACACTGCTCATAACGTTGCAGAAAACTTTTACGGCGAGTATCCACAGCGAGTTGAACAGCATATCGAGATACGTGAACTGCCTGTACCGAAATTCGCTGAAAACGCGTATATAGTTGTTGAAATGAAGCGCGGACGGCAAGCCGAAATTGCTTTCGAAAAAGTCCGACGCCGATTTCAACGAATTCATCATCGCCCACAGCATAGGGAACACGTGGAAAACGGCTTCGAGAAAGAAGAACAGCAAAAACAGAATATACGTTATCTTCATTCCGACGGATTGTTTGAAAAATCTTATTTTCGCCATTTTCTACACCTCTACCGTGTCCGCGCTTTCGAGGATCTTTCTGCCGAAAAGAACGATCGGGAGCGTGATGAGAGTGAGCACGAAACCGAGCGCCGCGGGATATCCGAACGAGCCTCTGCCCGCGCCCAAAAGCGAGATCCGATACTGAATGAGATACAGGTGAAATCCGACCGTCGTAAGTCCCGGCTCGCCCGTTCCGTTCGAGTAAAGGAACACGCCGCAGTCCGCCGTGAATATCGAGCAGAGCGCAAACGTAATAAGCGTTGCGATAGTCGACCAAATACAAGGTATCGCGATCTTAAAACACTCCGTCCAAAATCCCGCGCCGTCGAGCCGCGCCGATTCGTATATCTCCTCGGGGATCCGCGAAAACGCGCCCGTGAGAACGGCGTTGTTACCGACGAGATTTTGAATGACGCCTATAATGATAAGTGTTTTGAACGCCGTTTCTTCGGAACCCAAAAGTCCGTTCCTTATTACCATTTCCGGCAGTTTAACGCCCATTTTCAACAGCGACGAAACGACTATTCCGTCGTACGCTATCATGTATTTCATTAGCGTCGTCCAGATAACGCTTCCCATAAGCCCCGGGATTATGTAGCAGAGCCGCCAAAAATAATGTCCGAGAATCCGCCTTTGCAATATGTACGTAGTTATTATGCTTATCGGAAATACGATCACGTGCGAAATGAACCATATCGTAAAAGAATGTTTAAGCGATTCGCCGAGCACCAAGCCGTATCTGTCGGGTCCGCCGAACGCCGCGAACACCTGCTTTATATTGTCGAAAGTAAACGCGCCTTCGCTGTTTTGGAACGTGAGCATTATCGACGAAAAATTCACGTATCCCCAGCATATCGCGAACTGGATGACGGGCAGAGCGATAAGAAGGTACGCAAACGGAAAATCGCGCTTTTCGAATTTACTGTATAAATGTTTTCTTTGGGTAATCATACTCCCGCCTTTAAGATCTGCTTGCGATGCCGGCTATTCTTTGCTCCCAGCTCGACATAAGGTACTCTTTTTCCGCAGCGATCATATTTTCTGCGGCTGTATAGTACCCGTCTTTGCCGGGATTTTCGGCATAATCTCCGCGACCGTTGTATATCGAAACGGTGGGTCCCGACGTTATAGCCGACGGAATATGCGTAGTTTTGGGCATTATCGTACCCAAGCCTATCCGCTTTCTGAGCCCGCCGACGTTTCTGCCCGCCGACACGGTGTTCTTATATTTGTTGGTAACTATCGCCGCGGCGGACTTGACGAAATCGTACGGAACGGCGCTCGTGTCGATATTTATCGAATACACCGAAACCGAGTTCGTCGTGTCGAGCCAGGTCTGAGCGAAATCGTCGCTCGCCATCATTCTGAGCATAAGAGCCGCTATGTCCTTAACGGGCGAATTCTTGTTGATGAATATCATGTCGTCGAGTCCGCGGTCGTATACGACGCCTCTCGCCCGGGCTATTTCGGTTACCGTTTCTTCCGAAAGCGTTTCGGAAAACGTTTCCCGAACCGAAGCCGTTATCTCTTCTACCGACTTATTTTCGTCGACTTTTCCCGCTATGTGCGACAAAATTTTATCGCACTTATCATCGTCGAAATCATAGCTCGTACCCTCGCCCATGAGTTTCGTGCCGAGCGCGGAATTCAGCGGAGTGTTTATAAAAGTAAGGTCGTCTATCTCGTTTCTGTAATTAAGGCGCACTTCGTTCAGCATCCAACTGCCGTTGAACATAAATACCGCGCCCGAATTCGGCGACATGATCTTAGCCTGCGCCTGGTCGAGATTCTGCGTAGTCGAGCCGTACGCCGCTATCCTTACGTCCATAAGCGCATACGAGAGCGCGAGCATTTCTTTCACGCAGTCCAACTCGAATACGTCGTAACCGTTTTCGAGCATATCCGCCGCTTGTCCGTCCGTCGTTTCCTGCATGTTCCAAAACTTTTTATATTGATCACGGTCGTACTGCGCCATGAACATATCCAAAATAGGCACGACGTAACCGTTCGTTCCCGACACGTACGTTACGGGGAATATTTTCGTTTCTTCGGAATTCGCGACACCGTTGTTGCCGCGGTATATCTTATCTATGCAATCCAGCAATTCGTTCGTCGTTCTGGGCAAAGTCAAGCCGTAGCGCGCGAGTTTTGCCGTATTGACCGCAAGACCCGCCGTCGACGCCGTATAAGGGAAATGATACATAACTCCGTGGCTGTCGCGCGTGTAGGTCGCCCTTTCGGGTTCGAGCTTTTCGGAAATAAGTTTATCTTCTTCTTCGCCGTCGTAGTTTATCGGCTTTCGATCATAAACGATCTGCTCTATATCTTCCGCCAAAACGCCGAAATCGCCGTCCTCGCCCACGGTGTCGGGCAGACAGTTGCCCGTAATGTACACGTCTACGCCCGTTTTTTCCACGCCGAGCGCCATTTCCTGACGCGCGACGTCGCCGAGCATATCGTTGGACGGTTCGAGTATGTTTATCTTATACCCCTCGTCGGCATATACCTTTTCGAACTTGTTTTTGAGTTCGTACACCCACTCGGTGCCGTAGCCTGCGGCATACATTCTCACGTTTACGGTTTTGCCGTCTTTTATTATGTTGTCCTTTTTACAACCGACGAAACAGAAAGCCGAAACCAAGCAAATAAGCAAACTCATTGCCGCGGTTACCGCTCTTTTGACCGTTCTCATTTTCTTTACCTTCCTTCTATATTATTTGACCCCGTTTCCGAAATCTTTTTGCCTTTATAAGTCTTTCTCTTTCAGAGCGTACTCTAAGAAATAGTAGCCGTCTTTCTCAAATCGCGGTATCCACTCGGCAAGGCGGACGGGATCGTCGTTTCCTTGAATGTCGTCGTAGACTTTTCCGTCCGTTACGTTGCCGTTTTCGTCTTTTACCGTTATTTCGAGTTTGTATTTCT
>DBEXQE010000004.1:0-2136 GCA_048167245.1 Christensenellales bacterium
CGCGACGGAAGAAAAGCCCAAGACCCAACAAAAGCCCGCCGCCGAGAAAAAGACCGAAAAGCCCGCCAAAGCGACCAAGCAGACGGCTTCGCAATCGGTCGAGGCGCGCGGCGCCGCATGGGAAAAGAAACTCGCCGCCGACCGTCAGCTCGCAAAACCCACGCTTTACGGAACTCTCGGCGTAGTTATATGGGCGACCGACGACGAGATCAAGCGCTCGTATGAAATTCTTAAAAAGCGCATGACCGCGAAAAAGAACAAGGCTAAGCTCGAAAAGCTGAACGCCGCTTACGCCGTTTTGTCCGATAAAGACAAGCGCGCGGAATACAACAAGTCGATAGGCATTTCGGAAGACAAAATAGCGAACGAACGGTTTTTGATAGCCGAAAACAAGAAAATTTCGGAAGAGTACCGCGCGAAAAAAGCCGTAAAAGATTTTTGGACTAAGTACGACACGCTGCAATCGCTGTCGCTCGCGGGCGACGCCGACGCGCAGAACGAACTCGGCGAAATGTTCTATTACGGAAAAACGGTAAAGCGTGACTACAAGCAAGCCGTGAAGTTCTTCAAAGCCGCTTTCGAACAGCAACACCCCGCGGCGATCTACCATTTGGGAGTATGCTATCTCAACGGCGAAGGCGTGAATAAAAATAAGACGCTCGGCGACGGGTTTTTGCGTCAAGCGTCCAATCTCGGTTATGTAGGCGAAGATCTGTTGTAAGGACTAAGGGGCTATAATTCGACTTCTTCACTCTGCTTTTGCGGCGGGGTGAAGATTTTTTTATATTCTTTTTTACTGCAAATAAAGTACGCAAGCGTTACGGCTATCCCCGTTATCGCCCACGAGATAGGATAAATTATTATAAGCACGATAAAATCGTTCAGGCGCGCCGCGACCGTATGCACCCAGATTATCCTTAGCCCGCACGAGCCGATGACCGTAAGAAGCGCGGGCGTAAGCGAATGACCCAAGCCGCGCATCGAACCGCCCGTTATCTCGTACGTCGAAGTCAAGCACGCGAACGACAGAACGTACAGCATCCGCACCGTAGCGTAGTAGCAGGCTTCTTCGTCGCGCGTGTAGATCTTCGCGAAGAAACCGCGCCCGAGCACGAACACCGCGCACATCAAGCCGCTTATACCGATGCCGTAGATAAAGCTGACGAGCAGAGTTTTTTTGCACCTGTCGGTGTTGCCCGCGCCGAAATTCTGACCCGTGAACGTCGCCGCGGCTTGCCCGAACGCGTTGACTACGCAGTACGCGAACGCTTCGAAGTTCACCGCCGCCGTCGAACCCGCCATAACGGTACTGCCGAAACCGTTCAGCGACGACTGTATTATCACGTTCGACAGCGAAAAGACTATGCCCTGCACTCCCGCCGGAACGCCGATTTTCAGCACGTGGATAAGCTCGGCTTTTTTGATCGTCAGCTTTTTCGGCGAGAATTTAAGCGCGCCCTTTTCGCGGAGCAAAAGTATTATCACGACCACGGCGTTGAACGCGTTCGAAACGGTCGTCGCGATAGCCACGCCCGCAACGCTCATCTTGAACACGATCACGAGCAAAATGTTCAGCCCCGTGTTTATAAAACCCGACGCGATAAGGCAGTAGAGCGGACGCTTTGTGTCGCCCACGCTCCGAAGCACCGCCGCACCGAAGTTGTACAGCATGATAAACGGCATGCCGAGCGAATAGATCCTAAGATACCGCACCGCGAGATCCAATACGTCGTCGGGCGTTTTCATAAGTTTCAACACGGGACGGGCTATTCCTAAGCCTATCCCGAGCATGGCAACGCCGCTGATAAGCCCGAGCAACATGACAGTGTGGACGGTATTCTGCACCTTGTCTTCGCGATTTCTGCCTATGTAGTTGGCTATCACCACGTTCGTGCCGCCCGCAAGCCCGACGAACATATTCACGAAAAGATTTATGACCGGCGAATTGCTCCCGACCGCCGCGACCGCCTGGTTGCTGTCGAACTGCCCAACTACCGCCACGTCCACGGAGTTGAAAAGCTGTTGCAGGATACTGCTCGCCGCAAGCGGCAACGCGAACAGCAATACGTTGCTCCATAAATTGCCGCCGAGCATATTCATTTGTCTTTTTTGCTTGTTTTTCATTGCCGCAAAACG
>DBEXQE010000005.1:0-5146 GCA_048167245.1 Christensenellales bacterium
GACGAGAAACCGCATTGATATGCGATATCGATCAAGCGCAAAGCAGGGTCGTTCAATAATTTTTTGGCGGCTTTCAATCGGACGCTTAATATATATTCGCGCGGCGTGCAATTCATAATGGACTTGAATATGTGCTGATAATGGTTCGGTGAATACGAAACTTGTTTCGACAGAAAATCGAGATCGAGTTTTTCGTTGTAGTGTTCTTCGATATACTTTATAGACTGCGGAACCGAATTGTTGGACGGCGGCAGAGCGGAAAAGTAATTTCGGTTCGGGTTTAAGTCTTCCTGCATAAAATAGAATAATTCCACGAGTTTGGCGGAAACTATATCCGTCGAAACGTCGTGGTTTTTTACGTTTACATAATAGATAAGATCTTCCCACAGCTTTATATATCTGTCGTGGTTTATGATGAAGAAATAGTTCGGGCAGTTCATAAGCAAAGAATAGTGCTTGTCCGACGTGTCTATATAGTAGTGGATATAGTAGCACTTAAATCCGAATACGGACGAACGCCGCTGTCCGGGTTTTGCGAGCAAAAGCATAAACGGATAGAGTTTCTGCGTATGACCGTCTATGCGCGACGAGCCCGTACACGAAGTGATGAGTTCGATCTCGAAATATTGCACGACGCGCGTTTTGGATTGCGTTTTGTTCGGATAGTCCACGTCCGAATCGAAAATTCCGCAGTCGAAACGGACGTTTTGAAGCGGTTGAATTTTGAGCATAGTCGGTTCTCCTTTTTGCCGCCGCAGAAGGCGATAATTAGATTATACATTATTTTACGGCGGATATAAAGCGATTATCGTTAGATTTCTAAAAAATATCATTAGAATTCGATAGAAAAGCCGACATATTTTGTGGTAATATTATTATGCCGAATTAAAAAGGCGAATTTCGAAGAAAGAAAGGGAGAAAATCTGATGATCAAAAAAATCGGTAAAATTACGGCGGTATGCCTGATCGCATTGATTTGTTGCGCGGCGGTTTTTGCCTGCAAAGACAAAGAAAAAGAGAAACCGATCGACCCCGAACCGGGGCCGTCGATCACGGCAGAGCTTACGCTCAACAAATCCAAGCTCGACGTTCTGCTCGGCGACACGGTCAAATTAGAAGCATCGTACAACGAGATTACGGGCGCGACGCTCGAATACGAGTCGTCGGACGCAAGCGTTGCGAGCGTTTCGTCGGACGGGACGGTTTCGGCGATGAAACAGGGCGAGGCGACCGTTACGGCAAAATATGCGGGCGAAACGGCGACGTGCAAAGTTACCGTTACTACGGGCGGTTTCGAACCGTCGCTTCATTTCGAAGAAAATATCGGCGGCGAAATAACGGCGCTTCGCTCGGACAGCGTAAATCTCGGCACATACGTTCTGTTTAACGAAAAAGAATTCGGCGACGCGAAACTTACATACGAATATACTAACAAAGAATTAGGCGAAGTCGACTCCGACGGATTGTTCACGCCCGTAAAAACGGGCAAGACTACCATAACTATAAAAGCGAATTGGCGCGGGCTTACGAACGTTCTTATGGAAAAGAGCGTTTCGGTTACCGTGAAATCGGGTACGATAATAACGGTCAACAACGGGGGGGGGAACGATTTAACTCTTTATACCGTAGCTTCCCACGGCGATAAAAACGACTATGCAACGCAGATGCCGTTCGTTGTCAACGTTACCGAGGACGACGGCGAAACGCCCGTTACGGGAATTTCGGTATCCGTGGTGCAAGGTTCGGATTTGCTCGACTACGACGGAACAAACAAGAAAATAATTGCAAAAGGAAAATACGGCACGGCGAAAATAGCCGTAAGCGGTAACGACGAATTGCACGGCGAGATCTACCGCGAGTTCGGCGTGGAAATATTGCGTCCCGTAGCCGAAAGCGAATACAGCGGTAATCTTTGCGCTTCCGACGGTTCGCTCTCGATAAGCGCGGTTTCGGAAATATTCGGGAGAGATACCGTGATGATCGACGCCGAAAGCGATACGGCGGAGTTGAGCGTTACGGGCGGCAAGATAAACGGATTTACTCAAACGGAAAACGTTGCGCCCCAAGAACAAAATATAACGGTCTACGACGAAACCGTAGGTTATGAGATAACGGTAAAGGTTTACGCGGGAATTATCCGCACGTCGGACGATTTTTCCAAACTTATCAGCGCGCCGGATACGGTGGACCAGTCCGATAACACGAACGTCAACACGCTGACGGGCTATTATATTCTGGAAAACGATATAGATATGAGCGGCATAACGCTCGCGGTGCAGGGAAAGAATATCACGAGTCAGAACTGGGATCACTTTGCAAACGTGGGATTTCGCGGCATATTCGACGGACAGGGCCATACGATAAAGAACTTTGCGCCCCCGATGTGCGGAATATTCGGCACGGTAGGTAAAGGCGCGGTCATCAAAAATATCGCGTTTACGGGGCTTGCTCCGAGAGGTTACGGCAGAGCGGCACTTGCCGGGTATATCTGCGGCGCAACGCTCGATAATCTGTATTTCTCGGGTATCGTGCCGGAAACGGGATGTACGGCTCTCGTAGCGTCGAACGTCGATTCGGCGAGCGTAATAAAAAATTGCGTATTCGAAGCTACCGAGTACAAAGGCGTTGCGAACAACGCGCACGGCGTTATCGGGTATATGTTGGAGGGCAGATGGACCGATAACGAGAAACCGACAGATCTGTCCGGTTGGAAAGACAGCTTTATAATCGGCGGATCCCCGGCTGTATATATGTATGCATCGTCATACAGCTATACGGTAGACGGCGCATATATCGACGGTAAAGCGAGTACGAAAGCCGACAGTATGACTTATATGAATATCGGCGGTATAAAACGCTATACGACGCGTGATAAATTTTTGCAAGATTACGCCGCCAACGCGTCCGCTCTTTCGGGATTCGACGCACGGTTTTGGAACACCGACTGCGGCATTCCCGTATGGGGCAAGGATACGAAAATGTCGGTAATACGGATAGACGGCAAAACGGCGGGCGATTCGGTCAATATTGCTCCGTCGGCGAATAATTGCGAAGTTTCCGTTATAGGCGCGGGCGCAGGCGCGCTGTCGTGCACGGTATCGCTCGTAAGCGGAAGTTCTGTAAGCGTTACGGACAACAAACTGTCGGCACTCGAAATAGGGAATTCCGTTATCAAAGTTTCCTACACCTACGACGGTCAACTTGTAGAGAAGAACATAACCGTCAGCGTAACGTTGTCGGCGGACGACGCGGAAGATAAAACGAATCTCAAATACGATTTCGATATAAGCAAAGGAACGTTTACGACCGAACAGCTTAACGCGATATTCGGCAACGGTAATGCTACGATAACGCACGCTATGCTCGGGAGCGATATGCTTACGGTAGGTCAAGGCGGCAAGCTCGAAGGCATAACCGTGGGCAACACGACTTCCGAAAAGACGCTTGTTCTGGCTACCGCCGAAAAAACCGTAGCCATAAAAATCGTGCCTTGGACGAAAATCTTTATGACGGCGGACGATCTGTTCTACTATAACGGAACCAGATACTCGTCATATTTCGATACCAGCGGCGGGCGGTTCGAGTCGGTTACGATCGGCGGAACTTCGTATAAAGTTATGAAAGGCTCTTATCTTGTAGGCGAGGATATAGATCTGACGAACGATGACAGAATAATGAAAAGTTATAGTTTCGTAGGCGGGAGTAACTATAACACAGCCGAAGCCGGGCAAGTGGGTTTTGTCGGAACTTTCGACGGCGGCGGACACACGATCATCGGTATGACGGTAAGCAGAGGCGGTATATTTGATATTATCGGAAATGCGATCATTCGAAATCTTGCGCTCAAAAACGTTAAGTTCGAACAGGCGGGATCGAATTTTGATTACGCATGTATTCTCGGACGTATGATTTGCGGAACGAGTACGAGCGCGCACGCAAGCATACGCAACGTTTATATTTCGGTAGCTAATGCTCAGGTTCCCGTCGCCGATGCGAAATTTTCGTCGGTAAAATATTCCAACAGCAGTATTGTCGCCGGTCAAGTATCGCAATTCGCAACGTTCGATAACTTCATCGTAGACCTTTCGGCTCTCGGAGACATCAATGTAATCGGAAGGGGCGTGTTCGCTTCCGGCGCAGGCAATTACGATAGTAACGTTGAAAAGCTGTTCGGCAATATGAAGAATTCGTTCGTTATCTCCAAAGCGCCTATCGTATTGAATTACGGCGGAGATAATGCAAACGGTCGATATGTTGTGGTTCACGACGCTTATAATAAAAGAAACGTCGATTACAGCGAAAAAGAGTTTTATTGGGAATACGGAACAAGTCAAAAGGATTCCAACGGATCCGACTACGGGATCATTTTCGTGGATAAGACCAAAAACGCGGGCATATTCGGTAGTGCGTCCGACTCGCTGTACCGTTTCGAAAGCTCCGACGAAATGAAAACATATATTGCCGACAACGAAATAAGCCTTGACGACTTCGACGGCAAATATTGGGATACGACTTCGGGCGCGCCCGTTTGGAAGACTGCGGCATAGATTGAGACTTATGAAAAATTTCGTCAGCAAAAAGACTGCGACGGTTCGCGGCGGCGTTCCCGAACTGTACGTAGACGGTAAAAAGACCGCGCCGATATGGTATGCTTTGAGCGATTTCGTCGGCGCGCGTCCCGATACCGATTATGCGAAAAAAAACATAGCCGCTTTCGGTAAGGCGGGCATAAACGTCGTATGCGGCGACTGCGCTCTGCACTCGGGCTGGAAAGAAAACGGACCGTTCGACCCGACGGATATATTCAAAGAAGTCGACGGCATACTCGAAGCCGCGCCGCAAGCGAGAGTCGTTATTCGGCTTCACGTCAACGCGCCGTATCGGTGGATGCGCAAAAATCCCGACGAACTTATCGGCTATTATAAAACGGAGACGACGGACGGCGGCGATTACGGCGAACGTCTGATCGCGTCCGACAGACTTTTAAGCGAAATGCGCGCGAGCTATGCGTCCGAAAAGTTTCTGTCCGAGTGCGGCGATAAAGTTACCGAATGTTGCACTCTTATGAAAGAGCGGTACGGCGAACGACTGCTCGGCGTTCAGGCGGCTTACGGCACTTGCGGAGAATGGCACTGGTGGGGCAGAA
>DBEXQE010000006.1:0-7147 GCA_048167245.1 Christensenellales bacterium
ACTACGTTTATGTCAAATACTATTTGCAAAATTTTCGGGTCGCCGTCATTTTACTATCTCTATGAACAGCGCTTCACCGCAGGGCAGAGTTTCGGTAATGCCGTTTTCAGATATCTTTCTGCCGACTTTTTCGGCGCGGCGGTAGAAGTTGATTTTTTTCGCGCCTTTCGTTTCTTCGCCGAAAGAGATCGCGGCTTTCATTATCTCGCCGCCGTCAATCTCGTTTTTCACGTTGCCTATGTTTTCGACCATATACAGCGCCGAGTTTCCGCAAGTAAGATGCGTTACGAGCGCGACTTCGCATGACGGCTCGACCGAGATCGGGCAACCGCTTTCCGCGAGCGCGAAATTCGTCTGCTCGTAGTCCGATTTCGTCTTGCCTTCCGGGAAGAACAGATACGAACCGTCGAAATCGTATTTTATGAGCACGGGTTCGAATTTTTTTATCTCGCGTATCGCCTTTTGCACGCCGTAATAGAGTTTCGTTTTCGTTCCGTCGCGGTTGACCATCGCCGCGCCGTCCACTCCGTCGCCGCACAGCCCGACTTCCTTATAGTATAGGAACGGCTTCGTAAAGTACGTGAAAAACGAATATTCCTTTACGCCGAAACCCATCGCGAGATTTATCTCCCAGTAAAGGTCGCGCTCAGTCATCGGACGGTGAACGAGCTTGCTCTTGTCCAAGCACGCGAACGACTGCAACACGGCGCGCATTTCCTTTCCGCGACGCTTGCAAATATCCGAAACGATCTGATACGTGCGCAAAGAGTAGCCGCAAAGTATGTATCGGCACCTGAAAGGATACTCGTCGAACAGCACGTAGTCTATTTCGCTCTCGTCGAGAAACGCGTTCACAAAGTATTCGTACGCGTCGAAATCGTTCGCGTAAGAGTCGAGCCCCAACAGCTTTCTGTCCGCCACGGGCATGAGATTGCATTGCAGATAGATATCGGGAAACAGCTTTTTGAGCCCCTTGCAGACCAAGCCGTAGTTTTTTATCTTCGTTATTTCGGGTTCGTCGTAAAGCTGAACGCCGTAGAAATTCTTTTCGCTCCCGTACGGCGCGACGCACTCGCTAAGATAATCTAAAAACGCGTTCTCGTCCGCGAATTTTCCGTTTTCGCCCAAAAGCGGTTGCGGATCGGCGCACAGATCTTTGAGCCGCCCGTCGCTTACGATGACCTTGTCTATGCCGGCTTTCGCGGCTTCGGTCATGCACCTGCGGCACGCGGAAGCGGAAAAATCTTCGCCGTTGTACGTATTCTCGTGTTGCAACAGAAGAATATTGAAACCCGCGTCCTTATATTCCCTGTACCGCTTTGCCGTGCGGAAATCTTCGCCTATGTCGTACTCCGTGTCGCCTATATAGTACTTGCCCGAAGTCGGAGAACAGTATGCGTAAAAATCGAAATGCTTTCTCATGATCCTATCCTTTAACGGTAATTTTCCTGCCGTCGTAATCGAAAGCAACGTCTATTCCGTAGTTTTTGTTTTTCCCGAAATTTCCGTCGAACACGGGAGAGCCGTCTGAAACCGTCTTGTACCCCACGGCGCACCGCAGCAAAAGTTCCGCCGCGACGGACGCGAAACCGTGATTGCAACTTGCGGTCGGCGCGTCTTTCTCCCAGAGCGTGCCCGTTTTGTCCGCCATGACCGAAAAATAGTCCAGGCACTCGTCCACCACGCGCTCGTACTCGCCGATATCGCACAGCCAGAAAAAGCGCAGGTAATTCCCGATGAACATATTGCTCCTGCCTATCTCGGGATACGCTCCGTCTTTTCTCAGCGGTCCGAACTCTTTTTTCATGCGCTCGGAGAAACCTGCGTCGGGGCAAATTCCCGAAAACAGCGCGTAGTATTGGCACGTTTCGCTCACGTGATCGTCGCAACGCGTCAGCACGCCGTTCTCTCTGACGGCGTTGTCCGCGAATAACTTTCCGTCGTACGACAGCTTTACGATCTGCTTTCTTATATTGTCGGCGCGGGCCTTGCACTCTCCGCTGCCGTACAGCTTGCCGACGGTTTCGAGCATCAGCGCGTACAGCATGTTGGACGGGAAATTGACGCCTTTTAAGTAGTCCTTGTCATTGCTTATGCTCCACTCCACGAACACCCAGCTTTCCAGATCTTCCAGAAGCCCGAATTCGTCGAGATACTTTTCGAAAAACTCCACGACGCCGAAAACCTTGTCTTTCGCGCTCTCGACGAGCTTTTTGTCGCCCGTGCGCAGAAAGCAGTCGTACAGCTCGATGACGAACCACATAGCCCAGTTCGGGATATACGTTTTCGACATATGTTGCGACGGGAAGCATTTCGGTATCATGAGCGGCGGGATCTCTTCGGTCCGAGCTATCAGAAAGTTTTGCAGAAACCGCTTTTCCATATCGTTTTTGCCCGTGAACAACAGCTCGGATCTTGCCGTAAAATAGCTGTCGCAGAGCCAACCCGCGCGCTCCCTGCCGGGGCAGTCAGTGAAAATATCTACCGCGTTCTGCTTGAACGTGTTCTTAGCCGCTTCGAAAACCTTTTGAAACTTCGCGTTGCCCGAAACGTTTACGCAGTCGGCATGCGCGTTTTCGAGCGCGACAAGATACGGCGTTATTTTCGCGTTGCCTTCGTAAATTATCTTCGCGTACTTGAACGTGTACGGTTCGCGGGAGATAAACTCCGTTTCGCCCGCGGGAACTATCGCCATAATGTAATCGTTGCACCCCGAGCGCCTGAATATCCATTTGCCGCCCGGAAGTATCTCCTCGAACGCGAAGTAAACGCGAGTTTCCTTTTCCGCCGTAATTTTCAGCCCTATAAAGCCCGAACGCTCGCGCGAAAGTTCGAAGTCCGCGCACTTATACCCGCTTTTCGTGCGCTCGACGAAATCTTCGCACGTATACGTAACGTCGGGAAAGACCTGATAAGTCGGATTTTTCTGATACAAAAGCGGTTTGAACTCGTCGAAACCGTCGAACTCGCTCTCGCCCCGGAACTCGAAGCCTACGCGCTCGTAGCTCGCCGTGTCGCCTATCCCGCCCAATATAACGGGGCTTTCTACGGCGTACGGTGCTATATTCTCCGATCCGCCGTCCGTAAAGTCGAACCCTTCGACGAAACCGCGCTGGATCGCGTACCGCGGCATCTTTTCAATATGCGAAAAACCGCGCTTGCATGCAAAGTCGGAACTTTTATATACCGTCTTGCCGCCCGACAGAACTTCCGCGCCGAAATACGGCTGTTGCATGTCGCACGCGTAACACTGAACGTTATACGCCCATACTTCTATCACGAGTTCTTTAACGCCCTTTACGCTTATTTCGCGCTTTACGGCGTATCCCGCGGCGGTGCGCTCGGGTCCGTAGGAAACGAACTCGCCGTCCGCAAGCACGCGGAAGAAATCGGCGGCGCAAAGCACGAGCGTATCGCACGGAGTCGCAAGAGTAAGAGAAAATTCAAGTAAACTGTTTTTTTGCGACCTGTCGCCGCCCCATATAAATTCCATTTCCTTATTTCGTCCTTTCGAATTCTTCGTTGATAACGTTCCACATAATATCGACGCACCACCAATGCCCTTCTTCGGTTTCCGTGAGCCGACAGTTATTCGGACTTTTTTCGCGCGCGTATACTTTCTTTACCGTCTCAAAGCCTCGGCGAACGCCGTCTATCAGGAACGACGGGTCTTTCTTTCCCGCGACTATCGCGAGCCTGCGCGGCGCTATAAGGCACGACAGATCCTGCATGTCGAAATACCTATACGCCGACGGGATATAATTGCAAGAGCAGTGGTAAAACCTAAGTATCGACTCGGGGTAAGGGCAGAACGAACAGCTCGGCGCGCAAATTTTGATCCGCTCGTCGTAGCACGCCGCATAGTAGCTTGCCGTGCCGCCGCCCGAATTTCCCGTTATTATAAGTTTGCTTATATCGCACATGTCGAACTCTTGCAACGCGTCTATCGCGCGCGAGATATCCCACACCCGCTCGCCCAAAAGCGTTCTGCCGAGCAGCATGCCCGTCATCGCTTCGAAATAACAGACTCCGTTCGGGTCCTTGAACAGACTGACGCGCCTGTTTTCGATATTCGCGGCTTTCCTTATCCCCATTCCGCGCTGTTCGATCGCGAGCGCGGCGTAACCGTTACGCACGGCTTGGACCGCGAACGCTCCGCGCGGCAGATACTCGTCGTCCTGCGGCGAATACTTTATCTCGCCCATAGACGAGTGAAAGCCCGTGTTATGCCCCTGCAAAACTATCGCGACGGGGTATTTCTCTTTTCCCGTATCGGGCAAAAGCAGACAGCACGGAACGACGGAGCCGTGTTCCGATTCAAACGAAAACCGCGTCTGCGTGTAGCCGTCTTTCTTCTCGACCTTTTCGATCTCCACGTTCAAAGGGCAAGCGTTCCGCGCAATAATGTCGATCCCCAAAAGCGAAACAAACTTCTCGCGCACGGCTTTTTTCCATTCGTCATAGTCCGCATTTTCGTCGTAACTCAAAAGCGGCTCGTACTCTTTTGCGAGCTTATCCCGCAGATATTTTCCGTCAATCTTTTCCCGATCGTTCATTTCGGCAGATCCTTATTTCAGCTTAGCGAATTCTTCGCCGATCGCGTTCCAAATAATGTCGTTGCACCAATAATGTCCCATTTCCGTTTCGATGAAGCGGCAGTTGTCGGGACTCTTTTCTCGCGCGTATACTTTCTTGACCGTCTCGTATCCCCTGCGCGCGCCCTCTATCAAAAACGACGGATCGAGTTTGCCGTTTACGATAACGAGCTTGCGCGGCGCAATAAGACACGAAAGGTCCTGCATGTCGAAATACCTGTACGCCGACGGGATATAGTTGCAAGAGCAGTGATAAAACCTAAGTATCGACTCTCGGTACGGGCAGAACGATACAACGGGAGCGCAGATCTTTATGCGCTCGTCGTAGCACGCCGCATAGTAGCTTGCCGTGCCGCCGCCCGAGCCGCCCGTTATTATGAGCCTGCTTATATCCAAATTATCGAATGTTTGAAGCGCGTCGACAGCGCGAGAAATATCCCAGACCCGCTCGCCCAAAAGCGTTCTGCCGAGCAATATGCCCGTCATCGCTTCGTAGTAACAGCATCTGTCTTCTTCGCGCATTATACTTACGCGCCTATCGGGAGTATTTATCGCGGCTCTCTCGCCCATTCCGCGCTGTTCGATCGCGAGAGCGGCGTAGCCTTGTTCGATCGCCTGCAACGCGTGCGCACCGCGCGGCATGGAGCTTTCGTCCCGCGGGAGATACTTTTTCTCGCCTATCGAGATATGCGCGCCCGTGGAATGACCTTGCAGAACTATCGCCACGGGATACTTCTTTTTACCCGTATCGGGTACGAGCAAGTAGCACGGGACCACCGAACCGTGTTCGGACTCGAACAAAAAGCGCGTCTGCGTGTAGCCGTCTTTCTTCTCGACCTTTTCGATCTCTACGTTCAAAGGGCAGGCGTTCCGCGCAATGAGATCGAGTCCCAAAAGAGAAATATACTTCTCGCGCACGGCTTTTTTCCACTCGTCATAGTCAGCGCTTTCGTCGTAACTCAAAAGCGGCTCATACTCTTTTGCGAGCTTATCCCGCAAATATTTTCCGTCTATCTTTTCTTGCTCGTTCATGTTTTTTTACCTTATTTTCCGTATTTATTTAAGCGGTACCACGTAAACGGCGTAGCCTGCCGACAGCGTTTTCGTGTACTTTCCGCCGTCGAGCTTAACGTACTGCAAATTGCCGTCCCTGAACTCCGCAACGTACGTGTATTCGCTTCCGAAATCGGCGGTGAGCGTCATTGCCGTGTCGCCGCTCTTGCCGTTCGCGGGGTCTATCACGTTTTGGAGCATATACATATAAAGATCGTTCTTTTCGTCTTTCAGCTCCGTTACCAAAGCTATGTCGTTATCCGTTTTAAGCTCTTTCAGAAGCGCGAATTCGTAGCTGTTGTCCACCGTTACCGCCGTTTTCGTCAGCGGGTCCTGATTGCTCGTAAAGTACGGTGCGTTATTGAAATTAGCCAGAGTGCTTGCGTAGAGTTTCATGCCCTTGTAGTCGTAGTGCGCGAGCGTCTTTTGCATTTTCTGCGCGATAGCCATCGTCTCTTGACCGTAGTAGTAAATGTTCGTCTTTTCGCCGTCGGCTGTCAGGAAACAAGCGTCGTTCGCGCCGACTATGGACGCCGCGGGCATATACGTATAGTAAGCGAACTGATTTACGCCCATGCCCATGAGCGTGTTGATTTCAAGCACCATATCGCTCTTTTCGACCTTGCGGTATACGAGCGTCTGTCCGCCGTACTGTTCGAACGACTGCAAGCAGTACGTGAATTCCGCGCCCGCCGCCATGCACTCGCGCGAGAAGATCTGAAGCGTGGAGAAGAACCAGGAACAGAACCCGTTACCGCGGAACGCGTAGATATCCACGCTCATTCTGTCCGCGCCCGTGGACTGCAAATATCCGCGAACGTAATTCGTATACGCTTCCGTAAGGTTCGTATACGTTCCGTCCTTTGCGTATTTCGACGCTTCGTTCCCGAGCGGCAACAGATTCATATGAATGTAAATGTCGTCTATGCCGAGTTCCTTGCCCGCCGCGCGGATAGCCTTGTATACGTAGCCGAAGTTTTCGGTGTACTCCCAGGTAGGCTCGTCGCGCATTATGATCCCGTAAAAACCGGGCGTTTGATAATAGGTTTCAAGGCACGATTTTACGTACGCGTTGAGTTCTTCCTGACTGTGATAAGCGCATCTGTCGCTCTCGCCCAACAGCGTGCTCGTCGCGCCTTCTTTCATTTCGACAAGCCGCTGTATCCGCGTGTCGCTCAGGATTATTTTGTCTATCTCCGCTTCGGCGAGATCGTCGAACGCTTTTTTACATTCGCTGTCCTCCCACGCTACGGCGTCGTTGTATCCCGACGCGCCGCCGAGCATGAACATGGTCATACCCGCGTCCTTATATTCCTTTAAGCGTTCCACCGTCCTGTTTTCGGGATAGATCTGAGAGTACGCGAAGAATTCCATTTGCTCGACGTCCTGCGAATACTCGGGAAGCACGGGGTGCTTTTCTTCCTTTTTGTCCGCATTGCAACCCGTGAGCACGGAGAAGAAACAGCACATGCAAACGACTATCGCCAAAATTTTTCTTT
>DBEXQE010000007.1:0-8600 GCA_048167245.1 Christensenellales bacterium
ACTTACAAGCGCCAAAAAGAAGCCGCGAAAATATCGTCCGTTTGCAACGTAATGTTGATACTGGGCAGCCGTAAAAGCTCCAACACCGTAAAACTTTATGAGATCTGCAAAAAGAATTGCAAGGACAGCTATTTGATCGAAACGGCGGAAGCGCTTAAAAATATAAATTTCAGATCGTCCGACACCGTGGGAATAGCGGCGGGCGCGTCAACCCCGAACGGGTTGATTACGGAGGTAAAAGAGTACATGGGTCAACAATTCGAAGAGGTTCAGAGCAAGGAATTCATCGACGGCGTAGAAGAATCTTTCGTCAGTTACAGAGAGGGCAAGCGCGTTAAGGGTACCGTCATCGAAGCAACCGAAAGCGGCATAAAGGTAAATATCGGCGGCAAGAAAGACGGCTTTATACCCAAAGCGGAAGTTATGGCGGAAGGCGAATACAACGCTGCGGATTTCCCCGCGGACACCGAGATCGAAGCCATCATAACGAATAAGCAGGACGCCGAAAGCGGTTGCGTGCTTATGAGCAAGAAAAAAGCAGACCTTATCAAAGAAGGCGATAAGGTAGTGGAAACGATCCGCGGCGGCGAAGTTTTCGAGTTCAAAGCGGACAAGGAAACTAAGGGCGGACTGCTCGGAAAACTCGGAACGTATACCGTGTTTATTCCCGCGTCGCAGATAAAAGAAGGCTTTGTCAAAGAGCTTAAAAACTACGTAGACAAACCGCTCAGACTTACGGCTTTGGAGATCGACGACAACAGACATAAGATCGTCGCGTCGCAACGCAAGGTTTTGGAAACCGAGCGCAAGGAAAGAGAAGAGAATTTTTGGACGAACGTTCAGCCCGACGTTATCGTAAGCGGTAAGGTAAAGAGAATAACCCCGTTCGGCGCGTTCGTAAGCGTCGACGGTTTCGATTGCCTGGCTCACATAGTCGATTTGTCCTGGACGCGCATCAAAACGGCGGACGAAGTTTTGAAGATAGGCGAAACTTACGATTTTCTCGTTCTGAGCGTAGACAGAGAAAAGGGCAGAGTGTCTTTAAGCTATAAGGCTTTGCAACCGCACCCGTTCGAGAAGTGCATCGAAAAGCACCCGATCGGATCCGTTTGCAAGGGCAAGGTTACGAGCATAGTTCCGTTCGGCGCGTTCGTCGAGATCGAACCCGGGATCGAGGGACTCGTTCACGTGTCCGAAGCGGCTCACACTTTCGTTAAAAACATCGGCGAAGTTGTTAAAGTCGGCGACGAAGTAAACGTTATGATCCTTAACGCCGACCCCGCGAACAAAAAGATAACGCTCAGCATCAAGGCTACGCTTCCCGAAGAACCCGTAGCGGAAACCGAAAGCAAGAGCGAGAAAAAGCAGACCGAAAACAAGGATACCAAAAAGGCGAAAGCCAAGGAAGAAAAAGAAGAAACCGAATGGAGCGAAGACAATTCGAACACGCCGTTCGCCGATCTTCTCAAAAATCTCGATATCGAGAAATAATGCGTACATAAATGCGCGCGGAAAAAGGCGTTTCTTACGGAAGCGCCTTTTCAATTGTTCGAAAATTCTTTACAGCCGACTTAAATTGTAGTATACTTGATAGGAAAGAAATCAACGGAGGGACGACCTTGGCTCACGCAATATGTCCGTATTGTTCCAAAAATATCGAAGTAGACGAAAGCTCTTTGCGGGAGTATAAATGCAACTCTTGCGGAAATACGTTGACCGTAGCTTTCCTGCGCGAAAAAGACGCGTTTATAGATCTCGATGCGTCGAACATAGAGTTTCAGACGGGGAGAACGCGTTTGGAAGAACGCGATTTCGCGGCGGCGGCGGAATGTTTCAAAAAGGCGCTCAGGTTCAATCCGAACAATTATCTCGCGGAATATTATTCGGGGCTTTGCGAAATTAGCGGCAACGAAGAAAAAGACGGTTTCAGTATTCCGAAGACCCTTTCGAAAATGTTCGTAAGCTCCGTTATAAAAGCGGACAACTCGCAACTCGATATAAATAAGAAGATCGGATTTATAACTACGCTTTTAAGCGAAGTGTACGTTTCTTTGCTCGGCTATTTCAACGATATTTCGGGTCGCTTCGACAACAACGATTATCAGAAAATTTTCCGCGCGAAATGTATGGATTTCATTGCCGCTTCCGCCGAGCTCATTTCTCTCGACGGCGCGCTGTTGTGCATTTCCGACAAATCGATCGGCGCAACTTTCAAGGACGTGATCGACTTGGCAATAGACGCGTGTTTTCATGCGACTCATTCGTTCGCGGAAGGTTTCGATTCGGTCAACACCGTTCCCGACGAAGATTTCGTAAAGGTGCGCGACTACTACGAGCATTTTATGGCTTTTCAGAAAGCGCTCGACAAAAAGTACAAGTGTCCGCACAAGATAAACTTCGACGACAATATCGCGTGTAACAAAGAAGTTCTTGCGCTCATAGATAAATATTACGACTTAAACCGCGGAAACAAAAAAGCGCGGCTCTCTATAACGGGAGATTTTCTCGAAAATATGACGCATCAGTGCATGACTGCGGTGCGCCTTACGTATTTTACCTGCGTAAGAAACATAGGCGTCGTGAATAACGACGGCACGAGAAACGAACTCATAAATCAAGCCATATCGATGGGGCTCGAAATAATCATGCCGCGCCTTTATCTGGACGGCAGACATCGCGTGTCCGCAGTCGTCAAGAACATGCAACAAATGCGGTTCGTAACGGAGTTTTTGGATCTTTTGGCGGATTCGCTTTCCGACAGCGCGAAAAAGACGGCGGGCGAAGCGTTCAAGGATTTTTATTCCGACGTTCACGAAACGGTCAAAATGCACTATACGGAAGTAAACAAGGCTTACCAAAAGACGATAAACAAATTAAAACGCGCTCAGAACGACGAGTTCGCTTATTATCTCGGATTTTTGTACAATATGGCAACGGCGTGCGCGTCGGCTTCGGTCAAAATTTCGGAGTTTACGCATTATAAGACGAAATCGAGAATAGCTCTTTTGAAACTGTGCAGGCAGATCTGCGAAGAATTCCTGCTTTTGACGGACTATCGGATCGAATCCATCGAAAAATCGCGCTGGAAAGACCTTGTAAGCATTTACGGCTCGCTCGACGGCGATATCGCGTATCTCGCGAAAGTTTAAGCGGCGATCCGTACGGATAAACGGAGAATAGAAAAATCATGAACTCTATCGGCATTTTCGATCTGCACACGGATCTACCCACGTACAAAGCAGAGCCGAAAGAAAAAATAAAAGTTCTCGAAGACAACGGCTCGTCGGTCATAACGCTTGCCGTGTTCACGACAAGACTTGCCGACCCGCTCGCCGAGATCGGAAACGCTCTGAAAACTTATTCGCGCTTTGAGAACGCGAGATTTGCGGTGGAAGATTCGTGGTTCGTAAACGCGGAAAACATGTCGGAAATCGTTTCGTTTCCGCTTCTTTACTGCACGCTTGCTTGGGGAGAGGACAACGCATTGGCGGGCGGTCATAAGGGAGTAAGCGGTCTGAGCGCGCTCGGAAAACGATTTATTTCGAAGATGAACGAAGCGGGGATAGCCGTAGACCTGGCGCACCTGAACGAAAGGAGTTTTTACGAAGCGCTCGATAACGGCAAAAAAGTGCTCGATTCGCATACGTGCCTTTATTCGCGTTTCCCGCACACGAGAAATCTCAAAGACGAGCAGGTGTCCGCGCTTATCGGGGCGGGCGGCATAGTCGGCATTGCGGCGGTGTCGGAGTTTATGGGAGAGCGCCGCGCGGATATAAGCGATTATGCCGACCAGTTCTGTTATTACGCCGACAAATTCGGTACGGAGTCTTTGTGCGTCGGAACGGATTTCTTCGGCACGGAGCCGATATACGGGTTCGAAACGTACGATAAAGCCGGCGATCTCGCCGAAGAACTGTTTAAGCGCGGTTTTTCGGAGAAAGAAATACGCGATATATTCTTTAACAACGCAAATAATTTTTATACGAAATAGGAGAAAAACATGGATACGGGCATTTACGAAAATCCGCTTATAACGCGGTATGCAAGCCGCGAGATGGCGGAGATCTTTTCCGACGACTACCGTTTCAGACTTTGGCGCAGACTTTGGATCGCGCTCGCCGAGAGCGAGAAAGAGCTGGGACTCAACATTACGGACGAACAGATCTCCGAAATGAAAAAGTACAAGGACGATATTAACTATTCGGTTGCCGCCGCGCGCGAAAAGGAAGTCCGCCACGACGTTATGGCGCACGTGTTCGCGTTCGGACAGCAGGCGAAATCGGCTATGCCCATTATACATTTGGGGGCTACGAGTTGCTACGTAACCGACAACGCGGAAGTCATTATTCTCGACAACGCGCTGAAACTCGTAAAGAGCAAACTTTTATGCGTCGCGGACAGGCTGTCGAAGTTCGCGCTGAAATACAAGGATCTTCCGACGCTCGGATTTACGCATCTTCAACCCGCTCAGCTTACTACGGTCGGCAAGCGCGCGTGTCTGTGGCTTCAAGACCTTATGATGGACTACGAAAATCTCGAACATCTGCTTTCTACCGTCCGTCTGCGCGGAGTTAAGGGAACTACGGGAACTCAGGCAAGTTTTCTGAGCCTTTTCGACGGCGATGACGAAAAAGTCAAGAAGCTCGAAAAACTCGTACAGGACAAGCTCGGTTACAAAAAGTCGTATAAGGTTACGGGGCAGACGTATCCGAGAAAATTCGATTACAACGTAATGTCCGTTCTGTCGCAGATAGCGCAGAGCGCGTCGAAGTTCGCGAACGACTTGCGTATTCTGCAAAACATGAAAGAAATGGAAGAACCGTTCGAAAAGGGGCAGATAGGCTCGTCTGCAATGGCGTACAAGCGTAACCCGATGCGCAGCGAAAGGATATGTTCGCTTGCCCGTTTCGTTATTTCCCTGCCCGTGAACGAAGCCGTAACGAGCTCCGTTCAGTGGCTCGAACGCACGCTCGACGACAGCGCGAACAAGAGAATAACTCTCGCGCAGGGCTTCCTGGCGCTCGACGGCGTGTTGAACCTTTATATGAACATAACCGAAAATATGGTCGTTTACGAAAAAGTCATCGCAAAGCACATAGCGGCGGAACTGCCGTTCATGGCAACGGAAGTCATACTTATGGAGTGCGTAAAAGCGGGCGGCGACAGGCAGGAACTTCACGGGATCATCCGCGATCTGTCTATGGAGAGCGCAAAGCGGGTAAAAGTCGAAGGCAAAGACAACGACCTTATCGAGCGCATCAAAAAGCACAAGGCTTTCGCGGCTGTCGCGGATAAGATAGACGGCATACTCGACCCCGTAAACTTTATAGGCAGAGCGCCGAAGCAGGCGGAAGAATTTATCGAGAACGAAGTTAAGCCCGTTTTGAGCAAGAACGCCGACTTGCTGAACAGAACGGCTCAGATAAACGTTTAGCGACCGATCGTAAACGGCGAGTTTTCTTCCGCAATTCGCACGCGAATTCATAGACAACACGGCGCTTTGCCCGATATGATATGCAAAGCATAAAATACTCTTGAAACGGAGCGGAAATATGCAGGAAAAGAAAATAACCGTTGCGGGGACGGTAATAGTCGACAACGTGAAAACAATAGATTCGTATCCCGAAAGGGGGATGCTGTCGAATATAAGTTCCGTCAAGCGGTGCATAGGCGGTTGCGTGCCGAACACGGCGATAGATCTGGCGAAGTTCGGCGGCGTGAAAGTAAAAGCCGTCGGCAGAGTCGGGAACGACGGCGACGGAAAATTCGTTTTGAACACTCTTTCGGCACACGGAGTCGATACCGATAATATAATAATTACGGAAGGAGCGGATACTTCTTTCACCGACGTTATGACGGTAAGATCCACGGGAGAGAGAACGTTTTTCAATACGCGCGGGGCAAACGCTCTTTTTTCTCCGTCGGATATTTCCGCCGATGCGCTCGACTGCGATATTTTTCATATAGGGTACTTGCTCCTGCTCGATAATTTCGATAAGCCCGACGCCGAATACGGCACGGCGATGGCGAGATTTCTGCATACCGTCCGCAGTCGCGGAGTGAAAACTTCGATAGACGTCGTGTCGGACAGCGGCGGCAAGTTCGGAAAAGTAGTTCTGCCGGCGCTCAAACACTGCGATTATGCCGTATTGAACGAGATAGAAGCGGGACTTGCGGTCGGCATAGAGCCGCGCGATAAAAGCGGAAAACTTATACCGGGTAACGTCGAAAAAATACTTAAAGAGTTTAATAAACTCGGCGTACGCGTCGCAGTCGTGCATTGTCCCGAAGCGGGCTTTATGTCGGAGAGCGGCAAAGAGTGCGTTTGCGTGCCGTCGCTCGACCTGCCGAAAGATTATATAAAGGGTTCCGTAGGCGCGGGCGACGCATTCTGCGCGGGCGTTCTGTATTCTTTATTAAACGGTTTCGACGCCGAAAAAACGTTGCGTTTCGCGTCATGTTCCGCGGCGGCTAATTTGGCGGCGCTCGACTCCGTATCGGGAGCTATGCCGTATGAAGAAACGGCAAAACTCGATAAAATTTACAAGCGTAAGATTTTAAGATAAATATGACGATACTCAAAAGCTATAAACACACTTTCGTCGCGGCGGTGCTTTGTTCCGTAACGCAAGCCGTAATAGTGAATTTCGCGCCGCTGTTGTTTCTTACTTTCCGGAGTGATTTTGCTCTGTCGCTGAGTAAGATCGCGTTTCTGGTTACTCTGAATTTTATCGTTCAGCTCTTATGCGACCTTATCGGAACGAAACTCGTATCGTTAGTGAGTTACCGCGCCGTCGTTCTGACCGCGCTTATGTTTTCCTGCGCGGGCATATTCGGACTCGGCAATCTGCCGTTTGTAATGGATCCTTATGCGGGGCTGATCGTTTCGACCGTTCTGTACGCGATAGGCGGCGGACTTATCGAAGTCATCACAAGCCCGATAGTCGAAGCGTGTCCGATAAAAAACAAATCGGGCGCGATGAGTTTGCTTCATTCGTTCTACTGTTGGGGTCTTGTTATAGTGGTCGGCGTTTCGACGCTGTTTTTCAAATTCGTCGGTATCGATAAATGGCGAATTCTTGCAATGTGTTGGGCGGTTCTGCCCGTATTGAACGCCGTTTATTTTCTGCTCGTCCCGATCTATAAACTGGAAGGCGACGAAAAGGGCGTAAGCCTGAGATCGATCGCGACGAAAAAACTTTTTTGGCTCTTGTTCGTGCTTATGATCTGCTCGGGCGCGGCGGAACAGGCGATAGCTCAGTGGGCGTCGGCGTTTGCGGAAGCGGGACTTAAAGTCCCCAAAGCCACGGGCGACTTGCTCGGTCCCATGTGCTTTTCCGTTCTCATGGGCGTGTCGCGACTTTTGTACGCGCTTTTCGGCAACAGGATAAACAGGACGCTGACGATATTTTTAAGCAGTTGCCTTTGCGTCGTCGGCTATCTCGTTACGGTGCTTTCTCCGTTGCCTGCGTTGGCGCTCGTCGGTTGCGCGCTGACGGGACTTTCCGTGGGTATACTCTGGCCTGGGCTGCTGTCGCTTTCGACCGAGAAATTTCCGCAGGGCGGCGCGTCGATGTTCGCTTTGCTGGCTCTCGGCGGCGACGTCGGCTGTTCCGTCGGTCCCATGGTCGTGGGAGCGGTGTCGGACGCCGCGGGCGGGGCGTTAAAGTGGGGTATAATGTCCGCGATAATATTCCCGCTTATTATGGTTGTGGGCGTGGGAATGCTCGTAAAAGCCGTAAAAAAGGGTGGCGTCGGCGAAAGCGCGGATAAAACAGATCCCAAAACCGAAGAAAACTCTCAAACTTGAAAAATTCGGAAAAATAATAAGTAATAAAGAATTCTCCTGCGCATAATATAAGTACGGAGGATTTTTTATAATGAGCGACAGTCAGGTTTTACTCGAAAGCATTTACCGCAATACGCAGATGGGCGTGGAAACGATAGCGAGCGTTAAGGACATAGAGCCGGATACGGATATTTTGGAAGCTCTCGAATCGCAGTCGAAAGAGTATGCGGAAATAAACGCTCAGGCGGCAAACATGCTCAAAGAGCGCGGCATAAAGGAAAAGGACGTTAATCCGATGGCGAAAGCCGGCGCGGACTTCAATATCGCGTTCAAGACGCTTTTCGACAAGACGTCGGGAAAGATCGCCGAAATGATGGCAAAGGGCAACGCGAACGGCATTATAGCCGTAACGCGCAACATAAAGCGTTTCAAGGACGCTTCTCCCGAAATTCTCGCGCTTGCCGACAAACTTTTGAGCACGGAGCGCAACAACTTCGAGCAGATGCTCAAATTCTTATAAGCATACCGTTCTCGTAGCGACGGCTTCGCGGAACGCTTTGTCGTGTTCTACGAAGATCATAGTAGGGCGGTACTCTTTCAAAAGTTTTTCGATCTGCATGCGCGAAAAGACGTCTATATAGTTCAGCGGCTCGTCCCAAATATACAGATGCGCCCGCTCGCACAGGCTTTTCGCAAGCAGGACTTTTCGCTTCTGACCCGCGGAATAAGACGAAATATCCGCGTCGAAATCTTTTTTCGTAAAACCCGTTTTGTGCAGTATGGCTTTGAACAGACTTTCCGAGATCCCGAC
>DBEXQE010000008.1:0-6066 GCA_048167245.1 Christensenellales bacterium
TTATATTTGCCGCCTTGTCAAAATAACGGTATCGGAGCGGAAAGTGAAAATTTAAGCGATTTCTCGACTGCGTGCCTTACGGCACTTCGCTCGAAATACTCGCTACGCTCGTGGCGTTCGCCATTTCGTGAATCGGCTGAAAAATCACACCATAGATTTATTAGGATCGCAAGTGGAATGTGGCTTATTTATGTTAATTAAGCTGATCATAAATTAGAAAGGTGTTATGTGAATTATAAACCGTGTGAATTTGCCAACTTGTCGAAATAACATTACCGGAGCGAAAAGTTTATTGAGCGATTTCTCGACTGCGTGCCTTACGGCACTTCGCTCGAAATACTCGCTACGCTCGTGGCGTTCGCCACTTCGTGGCTCGACTGAAAAATCGCACCATAGACTACTATTAGTACAGTCGTTTGCGTACGTGGCTCGGGCAAGAACAAGCGTAATGACGAAGAATAGTTCGCTCGAAATTATTGACTTGGGAATATTGTTGTGTTTTAACAAGTTAATTTATTTTTATCGTATATTTGTCCGATTTTTTCCGCACAAAAAAATCACGTTTCTGAATGAGAAACGCGAATTTTTCAAGTTTATTGTTTGCATTTGGCTTGTTTTGCCCGAATTTTGTAAAATCAAAAATTTTCCGAATTATTCTCTTTTCGCCAAATCGTCCGCCGACAGCGTTTTCAGCGTTTCGATATCTATCTTGTTCATTTTGGTCAGCGGCAGTTTTTTCGTAAAGACGATCTCTCTCGGTCGGCAATCGCGCGACAGTTTGTTTTCAATAACGCTCTCAACTTCTTCGCGCATTTTCCGCAAGTCGGTACGCGAAGTTTCCACGACGAGCCGAATGGCGGTCCCTTTTTTCTCGTCGGGGACGGCGTGGGCGCAAACCTGACTTACTCCGTCCACGCGGCTCACGGCTTGCTCGATCTCGGCGGGGAACACGCTCACTCCCGAAACTTTGATGATTCTTTTAAGGCGTTGCTTAAAGTGAATGTACCCGTCCGCGTCCACGAAACCGTAGTCTCCGCTTTTCAGCCACCTTACGCCGTCCGAGTCGGTAAAGAAAGTTTTTTCCGTTGCGACGGGATCCTTGTAGTAGCCGTTCATCAAAGTCAGCCCGCGCAGGCACAGTTCGCCGCAATTTTCGTCGTCGCCGCCGCTGACCGCAAAATCCGCGAGAGTGTCGGTTTGGAGCGCCTTTATCTCGACTCCGTCGACGGCGCGCCCGACGGTCCCGCTCTTATTCTTCTCGTGAGTGTTAACGCACGCGACCGTAACTGTTTCGGTAAGACCGTAACCCTCGAACAGTCTTGCGCGCGAACCGAACCGAGCCATGCGCTCATCGAATTCTTCGAGTAGCGTTTGCGGAATGAAATCTCCGCCGACGAACGCGATCTCTATATTTTTCAGACATTTCCCGTTAAAGCCCTTATGCGTGAGCATTGCGCTATACAATGCGGGAACGCCTATCATATAATTGATCTTGCCCTTGCGCACATAGGACACCGCCGCTTTGCGCCTGAACTTCGGCAGCAAAACGTTACAGCCGCCGTGCCAAAGCATCGCGTGCAGCCCCATGCACAAACCGAACCCGTGAAAATAGGGGAGAGCCGAAAGCATATACTTGCCCACGACGCTGTCCGTTCCCAAAAGCGAATATCCGTTCGCGCAAAGAGCGTTCAGCGCAAACGCCGACAGCTCGACCGTTTTCGGCTCGCCGCTCGTTCCGCCGCTGTTCAGAAGAACAGCCGTGTCCCTTGGAGCAAGCCGCTCGAAATCTTTCACGTTTTCTACCGCGCCCGAATTTTTCCGAACGAAATCGGCGTAATTCTCGGCGGACGACAATTTAATTTTGTTCTGCGCTTTATAGCCCGCACGAACGATAAAATTCAGTCCGTAAGTCGGGTTGCAGGATATCAGCCGCACGCCGTGCTCTTTGCAATACTTTTCGTACTTGTCCGCAAACGAGTCGAGCGCAAACAGAATTTTCGACTCTGTTTTTTCGAGCATTTCCGCGATCTGTTCTTCGCTCGAAAGCGCGTGAACGAGATACACGACCGCGCCGACGGCGTTGCCCGCATACAGACAGTAGACGGTTTGCGGAACGTTCGGCATAGCCACGGTAATAACTTCGCCGCGCTTTACGCCGATATTTTTCAGCGCGCGGGCGAGCGCGTCCGTTTCGTTTATGACCTTGCCGTAAGAGAATTTTGCGTTCATGTAAAGCAGGGCGGCGGCGTTTTTCCCGCCCTTTTCCGCGCCTTCGCATAACGCTTCGTACAGCGATATTTCAAGATTTCTTGCGCTTTTTTGCATTTTTCAAGTGTTTTCCTATATTTATTCGTATTTTTCGGCTTAAAAGACTTTATATCCCATGCACATACCGACAAGCAACACTATCCCGAGAATTATAGGCTGATGCGCGAGATAGACCCAAATGGTATTGCGTCCGACGAATTCGACGGGGCGCGACCACTTGCCTTCGATGATCGGAAACAGCGTTTTTTTGTCGCCGTACAGCACTTCGCCGAAGAACGCGCCGACGAGAAAAACGCCGCTGTACGGAATAATTCCGTAGCTGTCCGCGCCAAGGTCGCACAGCCCGACTACGGACTGCATGAGCCGCCCGAAAGTGAACTCGTCGTAAAGCTCGATATAATAAAAGTTTATACAGATTCCGGCTATAATAAGCGCGATCCCGACGCCGAGATACAGATATTTATTCGGAAAAATCTTTTTCAGCAGGATATAAATGCCGAGCGAAAGCGCCAGATTAAGCAAAATTCCGAAATAGATCGAAATTCCCGCGTCCATAATAAGGTCGGCGACGATCGTTACGGTACTCAGAACAAGTCCCGCGACGGTAAGTTTTATTACCCGTTTCCCGTTCGAGCGCGAAAAAGAACAGCTTATGCCCGAAAGCACCATAAACGTGAAGATCACGGCAAGGCGAACGGCTTCGCGCACGTCCCAGACCCAATATCTCTCCGCAAAATCTACTACTTTTTCGAAAGTTTCGTTGTTTACGGCGTGAAAATTCGTAACGAAGTACGGAAAATACCACAAATCGAACATAAAATGGTCGAAAACCATCATTATAATGCAAAGCCCGCGCAGGAAATCTATTTCCCACACGCGCTTTTGCTTTGCCTGTTCGTCCTTTTTCCGCATAGGTATATTATACCAGTATTGCGCCGCACAGTCAAGCGGTCGTTTCCGCCTATTCTGTCCTTAATGCTACAACAGGATCCTTCTTCGCCGCCATAAACGCGGGAATAAGTCCGCTTATGAGCGTAAGCACGACGCTAATGCCGACGAGCGCGAGAGCGTGCAGGGGATTAAGAACGGCGATATTGCCGATCGAGAACGAGCCGCCCATATTTTTCGCGATCACGGCGTCTATAATAATGTTTATCGGGATAGTCAGCAGGTACGAAACGGCTATGCCGAGTATGCCGGCGATGAGTCCGATTATGATCGTTTCGGCGTTGAAAACGCGCGTTATGTCCTTTTTGCGCGCGCCGATCGAACGCAACACGCCGATCTCTTTCGTGCGCTCTATAACTGAAACGTACGTGATTATCGCTATCATAATGCTCGAAACGACGAGCGAGATCGCCGCGAACGCGATCAGCACGTACGAAATTATATTTACCATATTATTGATCGATGAGCCCAAAAGCGCGAGATTATCGGTAAATCTTATCGTTTTGTACTGATTCTCCGCAGAAAGCGAGTCGTTATATGCGTTAAGATACGCAACGAGCCTATCTTTCGTTTCGAAACTTTTCGGGTAAAAACTCAGCCCGACGGGAATATAACTGCCCGCGCAGATATTTATAGCGTTCATCTGCTCGTGGTACAGGTAAGTTTTACAGACTCTTATAAAAGTATCCGCGTTTTCTCCGAGCATAGTTTTCAAAATCTGCTCATAATTTTCCATTTGCAAAAACATAGCAAGCTGCGCGGCAGACGACCCGTCTTCGTTCTGCGAATTCTGAGACAGCGGAACGCTTACGATCTCCGCGAACGTTTTGCCCGACTTATCTTCTACCGCGGGCGTCAGAAATCTGCCGCGGAAGCCGTTGTTTTCGATCTCTGCTTTCTGATCGGCTACAAGCTCGGTATTTTCGTTCTGCTTTATGATCTTCTGCGTCAGACCCTGCGTGTACAAAAGCCCCGTACTGTAAATCGACGACGGAGCGTCGGGGGACACGCGCAAAACGCCGACTATTTTGAGTTTTATGTCTTTTTCGGTCGGATTTTCGCAAGCCTGCTTTAATTCCGCGTCGTCCCTTACAACGTATTCGAACGAATTGCCGCTTGTTTCCTTTTTATAATAGTTGTCGTTCGAGAGCAAAACGTACTCGATCGCGCCCGCGAAACCGTTGTTTTCGTCGCCGATAAAGTCCGAAAATTTATAAGTATCGCTCGAAAGCGTTATGCCGAGTTTATCGAGAACGGTGTTGCTTATTCTGTTTTTGCTGTCGACTACGAGCGCGATCTCCTCGTAGTCCGCGCCGTCCTTATGCTCGGGGAACTTGCCCGCCAAAACGTCGTATTGCGTTTTCATGAACTCGGGGTTGTCGATCATTTCCTGCCACGAAGCCGACTCGGAAAACATCGAACTCATTCCGCCGCCGCTCCCGCCGAGAACGGAAGTTTCGACCGAGCGAAGTTCGCCGAGCGAATCGACTCTTACGAGATTGGGCTCGATAGCGTAATTCTTTATAATGTCGATCACTTCGCCGTCGTACGCGTCTATGTAGTCGACGTAGTCCTTATCCACTATATTGAAGTGATACGTAACGACCGACTTCGGCGTGTAAACTTTTATCTCGTCGCTTTCGGGGAACTCCTTATCTTCGGGAGAGCTGTGCGCCGTTTCCATAAGCGCTTCCACGTCCATATACCTTTGCTGTACTTGGAGCGGTATGCTCGACAGCGTTTCGGCTTGAAACCTGTTTATATACGAAGTAAATCCGTTCGAAATAGCCAAAACGAGCGCAATTCCTATGATCCCTATCGACCCCGCGAGCGAGATCATGAACGTGCGCCCCTTTTTCGTCGCAAGATTTCTGCCCGAAAGCGCGAGAGCCGTAAACAAACTCATCGCCGTCTTCTGTTTCTTTTGAGTATGGTGCACCTTTCTATCGGACTTTTTTTGAGTAAGGTGCGCCTTTCTATCGAACTTTTCACCTATATTTTGCGGAATTTCCGTTTCCTTGCTTTCCGTTATTTCCGCAGATTTTTCG
Organism: Christensenellales bacterium; assembly: GCA_048167245.1. Lineage (GTDB taxonomy): Bacteria > Bacillota > Clostridia > Christensenellales > Pumilibacteraceae > RACS-047. Next base: position 5,265 of record DBEXQE010000008.1, read on the forward strand.
TTTATCTCGGCTTGGTCGGCGGCTTTCGCATACGTATCTGCCGTTGCGGCGGCGCGCTCTTCGTCGGTAGGAGAATAGGGCATGTCGTCCGAAATAACTTCGCCGTCGAGCAGTTTAACGGTGCGGGTCGCGTACTTAGCCGCGATCTCGTCGTTGTGCGTTACCATAACTATAAGGCGGTCGGCGGAGATCTCTTTGAGAATTTCCATGACCTGGATACTCGTTTTGCTGTCGAGCGCGCCCGTGGGTTCGTCAGCGAGAATTATGGTCGGGTCGTTCACTATGGCGCGGGCGATCGCGACGCGTTGCATCTGTCCGCCCGAAAGCTGGTTCGGACGCTTGTTTACGTGGTCTTTCAGCCCGACTTTTTCGAGAGCCGCCAACGCTCTTTTCCTGCGCTCGGACTTATTTATGCCCGAAAGCGTCAATGCAAGTTCCACGTTTCCCAAAACGCTCTGATGCGGGATAAGGTTATACGACTGAAACACGAAACCGACGTTGTTGTTACGGTATGCGTCCCAATCGTACGGCTTGAAATCTTTCGTCGATCTGCCGTTTATGATCAGATCGCCCGACGTGTACCTGTCAAGCCCGCCCAAAATATTCAGCATCGTCGTTTTTCCGCAACCCGACTGTCCCAAAACGGCAACGAATTCCGAGTCCCGGAACGCGAGCGTTATGCCTTTCAGCGCGTTGACTACGTTGTCGCCGGTCTGATAGTCCTTTTTTACGTTATTGAGTTCGAGCATTGTTCCGTCCGTCTCTTTTAAGAATTTTTTCTTTATTTTACGTTACGTTAATA
>DBEXQE010000009.1:0-3314 GCA_048167245.1 Christensenellales bacterium
ATATTGAAATTTATCGATAAATGGGCTATCATTTATTTGTGGGAGGGATTCACGATGAAAAAAATTCGGAAAATATTGATCGTGTTGATCGTAACCTTATTGGGCGTAATGCCGATCGTCGGTTGTAAGGACGGACTCGGCGGCGATAAGGTCATAAACGACGGTAAAACGGTTAACGTAAAAGTTTACAAAGCCGGCTACGGTTCGGACTACATATACGATATGAAAGAAAAGTTCGAAAAAGCCTTCGAAAGCGAAGGGTATAAAATAAATATACTCGCTCCGAGCCGCGATATAATCGGGAACCGCGTGTTACAGGATATATACGGCGACGGCGGAATAGACGTTTATTTTACGCAAGATGTGAATTTACAGTCGGCATTGCGTGGAGATTACGGCGTATGCGTCGCGGATCTGACCGAAAGCGTATATGAAAAAAATCCGATTAAATTCGACGGCACGGAAGAAAGCGTAACGGTCAAAGAAAAGTTGAACAAGTCGACTTCGTTCGATATAACCGACGGCGGCAAATATTACGCGATGCCGTACGTCGAAGGAATAGGCGGACTCGTAGTGAACAAGACCGCGCTTACTCAATACGGATTGGACTTGCCGCGAACTACGAAAGAATTGTTTCACTGCTACGACGTTATAATGAAAAAAGCAAACGAAACGGCTGTATTTCCGTATACTTACATATCGGGACAGAACAATTATCCCGCGCATTTGACAAATATGTGGCTCGCGCAGTATGCGGGAATGGATTGGTTCGAAAAGTTTTGGTCTATGGTCGACGAAGAGAACAACGAAATGTCGGAAAAAGGTTATGAACTTTTTGCGGATCCCGCAGTAACCGAAATGCTTGTTTCGATGTTCGAAGCGTTCGACCCTATGGCGGCTGCTTACGGAAGCGCCACGCAGGACATAGCCGCCGCACAGGCTCAGGTCATGCGCGGTACGGCGGTATTTATGTCGACCGGCGACTATTTCTTCAACGAAGAATCATTGAGTTTTTCGAGCAAATTAAAAGACATAACCATAATAAACATACCCGTTATTTCGTCGTTGGGGACGAAAGTATTCGGAACGAAATACGGGTTCGACGACGGAAAATGCGAAGAAATTCTTTGCGACGCGATCGACGGAGCGGATTCGAACAAAACGCCGGAAGAAATAGCAGCCGAGATCGGAGAAAAATATTCGTTCGATCCTGCCGTCGAAGACGTTCTCGAAATATGCAATGCGCGCGGCGCGGTATATAACAGAACGACTCGGCAGACGGCTGTCGTTTCGGCAAAATCGGAAGTTAAAGATATTGCGGCTCTGTTTTTGAGAATGTGCGCGAGCGACGACGGCGCAAACGCGATCTCGTCGAAGACTATGACCGGGAATCCGTTTTCTTCGTCGCCGATAAACGCAAACAGCGAATATGAGTTTTTAAGGTCTGCGGCGAAAATAACGTCCAACAGATACAAAAGATATGCCGACGCAATAGCGAGCGGTTACCGTGAGAAAATAGGTCTTACGTCCATATTCCCGTTCACGGGGATTTACGTGCAGAATTCCGTCATAAACAAGGGGATAAGCATATACGACGAAGAAACGCTCGAAGTTAAATCGCAGAAAAGCATATATGCGGCAGGCGCGAAACAGCTCGCGAAAGAAATAAGCGATCACGCAGCCGCGAATTGGGAAAAATGGACGGCGGCGGTAAAATGAGCAGGCACGTTTCGTTTACCCCGAAAGTACGCAGATATTCGTCTTTCGAAAGAAAAAATTTCCCGTTCGTTTACTTGCTCGTGGCGTTTCCCGTTTTGCAGTTTGCGATTTTCTGGGGATTTGTAAACGTAGATATGATCGCATTGGCTTTTAAGGGCGCGGACGGTGCGTTTTCGTTGCAAGCATTCAAAGACGTTTTCTCCGCAATAGGCGGCGCGGACAGATGGGGATTCAATCTTTTGCAAATGGCTTGGCGGAGCATTCAGATGTTTCTGATACTCAACGTATTATGCTTTGCCATAAATATCGTTTTTTCATACATACTTACGAAAAAGATGATCGGGCACAAATTTTTCAGAGCTTGTTATATGTTGCCGAGCATAGTCGGAACGGTCGTATTTTCGTCGATAATGAAAAGCATTTACGCGTTTGACGGCGGACTTGTGGAAATAGTCAAAAATCTCGGGATCAAATTGTCTGCGGGAGTTATGCGAAACGGATTTCTCGGCAGTTCGCCGACGGCTTTCGAAACGATGAAATGGCAATCGTTTATATTCGCGGCGACGGGATCGAATATAATTCTCGCAAGCGCATACATGCGTATTCCGCAGGATATATTCGAAGCCGCAAAGCTCGACGGGGTCGGTTTTTGGCGTGAAATTTTCAAAATAGCCATACCGTGCGTTTGGTCGACTGTCGTAACGTTGACGATATTCAATTTATGCGCGATATTCACTACGGATTACGGCGCATATCTGTACTCGAACGGCACGGGCAATCCCGATATGTCTACCATAAGTTTCTATCTGTATTTTTTGCAGGTCCGCATATCTGAATTCAATCAGACGTTTTACTATTCGTATGCGTCTGCATTCGGAATAACGGTAACTTTGCTCACGATACCGTTCGTTTTGTTCGGTCAGTGGATATTGAACAAACGCGAAACGGTCGAGATATAAGAGGTGCGAAATGGAAAACGTTAAGACGAAACACAAACTGTCTGCGGCGGTAAGAAAATTTTCGCACAAATCGACGGGACTCAAAATAACGCTCATCGCGTTCTTTGTATTATTTGTATTACAGATGACGGTTCACGTTTTGCCGTTCGTGTGGCTTATAAACAATTCGCTGAAAACGGCGGAAAATTATTTCGAAAGTTCCGTGGCGTTGACCAAAACCTGGGCGTTTTCGAATTTTTTGCAGGTATTCACGAAATTCAAAGTCAAGGGCGGCGTAACTTATCCCGTCATGTTGTTCAATTCGTTGTGGATAACGTTTTTATACGTTTTCGTAAACGTTATTTCGAGCACGATGATGGCTTACGCGATAGCGAGATTCCGTTTTCCCGGCAGAGGTTTTCTGTACGGACTTGCCATATTCGCAAGGACTATTCCCATACTCGGAACGGAAGCCGCGGCGTTTAAGTTGAAATACGCGCTCGGGATGATAAACAACCCGTCGATCATATGGATAGCTTGGGCGGTCGGATTCGACTATACGTTCATAGTGCTGTACGGAACTTTCAAAGGAATAAGCTCGTCGTTTACCGAAGCGGCAAAAATAGACGGAGCGAACAATTTAACTGTTTTATTGAA
>DBEXQE010000010.1:0-2030 GCA_048167245.1 Christensenellales bacterium
GAATTGGGATAAAATAACCGACTGCATAATAACGCACTCGCACTCCGACCATCTGTATCCCGCGGATACGGCAATGCTCGCAAAAGGTTATGCGCGTGGAAACAACAAACTGCATTTTCACTGCGGCGAAACAGGACTTAACAAGTTAAAAGAAGTTGCCGAGCGCGAACATATAGGCGAGAGATTAGAACTGTCGCTCGTAAAGCCGTTCGAAAAGTTTACCGTTTGCGGCGGAAAATATACGGTGTTGCCGCTTCCCGCCGATCACGCATGCGGCACTTCACCGGTGATCTACGCAATAGAGAGCGGCGGAAAAAGAATGTTATACGCGCATGACACGGGAATGTTTTCCGAAGAAGTTTGGGGCGGATTGCGCTCTCTCGGCAAGCTCGATTTCGTTTCGCTCGACTGCACGGCCTGTCTGGCTCTCGGCGGCGATTGGGAAAGGGGACACATGAGCGTCGGCAGTAATTTGCGTACGATAGAGCGCATGAAAAAAGAGAAGATTGCGGACGACAAAACTATTTTCGTCATAAATCACTTTTCGCATAACGGCGGGCAAACGTACGACGAACTTTGCGAGGCGGTCAAGGATAAAAATTTGATTGTGGCGTTCGACGGTATGGAAATTGAATTTTGATGGATGAAAATAAAATCGAAACGGAAGAAAACGTTACGGAGTCGGAAGAAACCGTCGTAAGCAAAAAAGCGTATTCGCGCAAGTGCGCTATATTATTGCTGTTTTTGAGTTGGCTCGCGTACACCGCGGGTAACGTCGGGCGCATGAACTACGCCGCAAGCATGGTCGCGATAATAGACGAAACGGGCGCGGCGAAAACGGCGGCGGGGCTTGTGTCGAGCTTTTTCTTTTTCGCATACGGCGCGGGACAACTCGTCAACGGACTGCTGTGTCATAAGTATAATTCCCGACTGTTTATTTTCGGCTCGTTGGCGCTTGCGGCAGTCGCCAATTTTTGTATACCGTTTTGTCGGTCGGTTTCGGCTATGAAATGGCTGTGGCTCATGAACGGTATCGTTCAGTCGGTGTTGTGGAGCAGTCTCGTAAAACTGCAATCCGAGTATTTGAACGAAAAGGATATCGGCAAAAGCATTATAGTCATGAGTACGACTACTGCGGCTGGCACGTTTATAGCTTACGGGCTGTCGGCTTTGAACGTTGCGTTCTTTTCGTGGAAAGTAACGTTTTTCGTAGCGTCGGCATTGCTTGCGGCAAGTTCCGCGGCGTGGCTGTTCGGCGTGGGGTACGTCCAAAAGAATATGCCGAAGTACGAGATAAAAAAGACGGCGAGCGTATCGACGGATGGGGAGAGAAAGATTCCCGCGCCGATAGTCGTTTCGCTGTGTTTTATATGTGCGTTTGCGATAGCCGACGGTTTCGTAAAAGACGGAATAAACACCTGGACGCCCAATCTTCTGTTCGAAGTGTATAACATAGAGCCGCATTATTCGATAATACTTACGCTCGTATTGCCGCTCGTTTCCGTATTCGGCGCATATATAGCCAAAGCGCTGTATTCGAAGTTGCCTAACGATATGTTCCTGATAGGCGTGTTTTTTGCGTTGGGCGGCGGCATAACCGCGCTTATACTGTGGCTGTATAAGCATACGCTGTTCGGCACCGTGGCGCTGTTTGCGATCGTTTCGTGCGTCATAGCGGCGGTAAACAATTTAATTACGGCGGCTATTCCGTTCCGTCTGCGCGCGGTAGGGCGAAGCGGTCTGTTCGCCGGCGTTCTCAACACCTTTTGCTATGTTGGCAGTACGCTCACGAGCGTTCTGCTCGGCGCACTTGCAGACGGAAGCGGTTGGAATTCCGTCATACTCCTTCTCATGTGCGCTCTGTTGTGTTTGAGCGCCGTCGCGCTTGTATTTTCTCCGTATTGGAAAAAGAAAATTTTGCCGTTTATAAAGCCATAAAAAACGGAAATTAAATACAATATTGCAAAGCACCGCCCGCGAAACGCAAAAAAGAACACCCACGCAAGGTAGGTGTCTTTTTTGGTGCCGAC
>DBEXQE010000011.1:0-19121 GCA_048167245.1 Christensenellales bacterium
ATGGATAGGATATTTTTAGACCATATTATAAAGATAATTTAAGCGATTTCTCCACGCGCGACTTCGTCGCTTGGTCGAAATGACAAGAAATTGTGTTTATAACACAATTTCTTGTCGGCGTTCGCGTCTGCGACGCTCGGCTGAGGACAGGACTGCCCATAAGGGCGGCGGAGATGGGTGTGAAGACGGGTAACAGGCGGCACGGCGGCGAATGAGTGTATATCTAATACTCGATTGAGCCGACGCGCCGCACGTAACCCGTATGCGCGCCCATATACGACCCCGCGCCGCCGCTACTCGGACACAACTAATTTATAATATAACCCCTTCTTCTCCATAAGCTGCTCGTGCGTGCCCGCTTCGGCTATGCCCTTATCCTTTATATAAAGTATACAGTCGGCTTTTTTGATCGTGCTCAATCTGTGCGCGACGACGAAACTCGTGCGGTCTTTCAATATAAGATCGAGCGCGTTTTTGACGAGTTCTTCGGTCTTTGTGTCTATACTGCTCGTGGCTTCGTCGAGAATGAGTATTTTCGGGTCGGTGAGAACGACTCTCGCGAGCGACAGAAGCTGTTTTTCGCCCGCGGAAAGTCCCTGCCCGCCTTCCGCCGTTTTCGTATAGTAACCGTTCGGCAGACGCGATATAAACTCGTCCGCAAACACTTTTTTCGCGGCGGCGATACATTCTTCTTCGGTCGCGTCGGGGCGCGCGTAGCGTATATTTTCCAGAATAGTCCCCGAGAAAACGAAGCTGTCCTGCATCATAACGCCGACCTGACTGCGGAGCGAAAACAGCGACACTTCGGAGATATCGTGTCCGTCGATGAGCACGCGACCGCCCTGCACGTCGTAAAAGCGCGAAATAAGGTTGACGACCGTCGATTTGCCCGCACCGGTGGGTCCGACGAGCGCGATCATTTTGCCTTTCGGAACGTCGAGATCAAAGTTTTCGAGAATATTTATGCCCTTTTCGTACGCGAAAGTTACGTTCTCGAACGTTACGTTGCCTTCGATCTCGGGCAGATCGTACGCGCCGTCTTTATCGAACACGGACGGCGGCGTTTCGGCGACTTCGAACACGCGCTCCAAGTTGCTCGCCGCGCTCGTAAGCTGCTGAGCTACCGTCGCTATGTTATTGAGCGGTCCGGAGAACATTCCCATATACGAAATAAACGATATGACCACGCCGAGCGAAAGCCCGCCCATGCCCGCCGCGGAAGTCGCGAAGTAAACGACTACGGCGTACACCATCATAAGCCCTATGTAGAAAAAGCCGTCGAGCGTAGGAAAGTACAGTTCGTTCAGTTTGCGCGCGTTGACCCACGCTTTGTTCGCCTTGTCGTTCAGCTCGCCGTAGATCGCCGTGTTCAGTCCCGCGCGGTTGAAAGTTTTCGTAACCGTCGAGCCCTGAATGCTTTCGGCTATATAAGCCGTGCGGTTGGAAACCTTGTTGCGACAGGAACGGAAACGTTTCGTAAGCGCTTTGCGCAGAAAGTAAATGATAACGCCCATCGGCACAACCGAGATCATTACGACGAGAGCCAAACGCCATTCGAGAATGAAAAGCCATACGACTATCAGAACGACTTTCGTCGTTTCGACTATCATGTTTACGACGGCGGACGAGAATATGTTCGCAAGCTCGTCGAGATAATTCGTAAGGCGCACGAGAATTTTGCCCGCGGGACGCGAATCGTAATAGTCGAACGACAGTTTCTGCAAGTGCGCGAACGCGTCGTTGCGCATGTCGTAGACCATGGAATGTCCGACTTTCGCCATGTAGAACGTGCGGAAAAACGAATAAATTATATCCGATGCGTAAATAAAGCCGAGCGTTAGGAACAAGATAACAGCCGTTTGGAGCCACGGAAGCCCGAACAGCCCGTCTTTCGTGTTGATAACGTCGTCTATAAGGTAGCGGTTTATCATAGGCGGCACGAGCGCGACGAAACTCATCACGAGCATTATCGGGATAAGCACGAAAAGAATTTTCTTGTACGGCACGGCGTACTTTAACGCTTTTTTGATCGACGAAGAATTGAATTTGTAGGTAAGCTCTTCGTCTTCGAAATATCTGTTTCTCGCCATATCAGACAATCGCCTCCCTAAACGCGGCTTCCTGAGAAGTGTAGACGTCGTAATACCTGCCCTTTTTAGCCATAAGCTCGGCGTGCGAACCGCGTTCGGCTATCTCGCCGTTTTCCAAATACAGAATTTCGTCGCAGTCCACTACGCTCGACGCGCGGTGCGAAGTTATTATCAGCGTGCGGTCGGAGTAATTTTCGCGCAGACCCTGCAATATCTTGCGCTCCGTTTCCATATCGAGCGCGCTCGTACAGTCGTCGAGAAGGATCACGGGCGCGTCTTTCAACAGCGCGCGGGCTATCGAAATTCTCTGCTTTTGCCCGCCCGACAGCCCGAGTCCGCGCTCGCCGACGACCGTATCGTAGCCGTCGGACAGTTTTTCGATAAAATCGTGCGCCTGAGCTATCTTCGCGACGCGCTCGACTTCTTCGTGCGACGCGTCGGGATCGTAATAGGCAATGTTGCTGTCGACCGTGTTCGAGAACAGGAACACGTCCTGCATTACGTAAGAGAACTGCCGCCGCACGTCTTCCACGCGGTATTTCTTTATGTTCTGACCGTTTATGCACGTTTCGCCTATGCTCGTTTCGAACAGCCGCGTAAAAGCCTTTACGAAAACGGATTTGCCCGCGCCCGTCTTGCCCATTATGCCGAGCTTTTTGCCGTACGGGATATCTACGGAAACGTTTTTGAGTTCTTCGTTGTCGTCGAGCCTTATGGATACGTTGCGCATGGAAAGGTGCGGCTTGTCCGGCATTTCGAGCGGCTCGGCGGGGTCGCTTATAATGTTTGCGGTGTTCAGGAACGTGAACATTCTGTTGCCGCAGATAACGGCGTTCTGCATGACGCCTATATAGTTCACGAGCATTATTATAGGCGAATTTATCATGCCCACGTATGCGGTGAAAGTCGTGAACTGCCCGACCGTCATATATCCGCGCACCGCCAGGATAACGCCTATTATGATAGATCCGAGCGAAACTATCTGACTTGCGCTCATGAAAAATATGTTGTAGCGCGCAAGCACTTTGGACTGATCGATAAATCCGTCTTTGAAATTCTTGTTGCGCTTTTCGAATTTTTTCGTTTCTATGCCTTCGGACGCGAACGCGCGGATGATCCGCACGCCGTTGATGTTTTCCTGTATGCACGAGTTGAGTTCGACCGACGCTTCGCGGATACGGTTGTAGCACTTGCGAAGCGAACGCGTATAGAAAACCATTATGACCGCCGCTACAAGCCCCATTACCGCAGGCACGAGAATAAGGTACGCGTTTATGCGCGACAGAAAGAATACGGCAAGCGAAATAGCTACTATCTGATCGAGCAGTATAGGGATATTCAGCGCCCACATGTCCTTGATAACGGTCGGATCGGAATTGCATATGCTCATAAGGTCGCCCGAAGTGTAGCGCGACATGACGAGCGAGTTCTGATCGAGCATTTTCCCGAAAACGGCTACTCGCATGCCCTTTTCGGCTTTCACGCCGTAATAGTGCGCCGTAAACCACCTAAGGTAATGGCTCGCATAGCGCACAATAAGCAAAACGCCCATGACTATCAGGAGCGCTTTAAGCATTCCGAAATAATCATCGGGCGAAAAAAGTTCTATTACGGGAGAAAAAACGTTGCCTTCCGACGTTACGGGTTCGGCTCCGAGCGCGGGATTTATTATCTTGTCGATAATAAGTTGCGGCACTTGCGGCAACAGCATCGCGGCGATAAGCGACACGAACCCTATAAGCGTTGAGAATATCCACGCGGGGTTGTACCTTTTTATGTATCGGTACGATTCTTTGAGAACGTTCATACCGGTTCTCCTTCGCAAACGAATGCGAAATTATTTTATTTGTGCATTATCGCATAACCGATAGTAAAAGTCAAGCGAAAAACCGAAGTTTTCGCATAAAAATTTTTTTATTTTTCGCGAGCGCAAACGCTATGCGTTTTCGGATACGGAACCGCTTTCCACGTTGAATATCTTTACGTTGCTTATGCCCGCGAAAACGTCCGCGTCGATATGCGTGCAGGTAAGAACGGTTTGAAGTCCCGCGGTGCGCATCAGCAGTTTCTGCTGGCGCGGCTTGTCGAGTTCGGACAGAACGTCGTCCAAAAGAAGCACGGGAGAGTCGCCCTTTTCGCTCTTGCTAAGGTCCAGTTCGGCGAGTTTAAGCGACAGAGCGGCGGTGCGCCGTTGCCCCTGAGAGCCGTAAGCGCGCACATCTATGCCGCCCGCGACTATTTTCATATCGTCCTTTTGCGGTCCTATGCCCGTAAAGCCCGAGTAAAGGTCGCGCTCGCGCCCCGCTTTGAGTTCTTTCATGAATTCGGCGGTTATATCTTCGAGAGTTTCGCCGTCCAAGCCGTCGTAGGAAAGTTCGAGATCTTCCGCGCCCGAAGTCAGGAACTTATGGTTTTCGTCGGCGTACGGAGCAAGCCGCGCGACGAAACCGCGACGCGTTTTTACGATCTTCGCGCCGCTGTCCGCAAGTTGCATATCCCAGACTTCGAGACTTTCGTCGGTCGCCCTGCCGCTTTTTAGCAGTTTGTTGCGCTGAGAGAGAATTTTGTTGTAGCGTTGGAGCGCATAAAAATAAGCGCGCGACATCTGACAGAGCGCGATATCCATGAATTGCCGCCGCTCCCCGGGGGACGAGCTTACTATCTTTATCTCGTCGGGCGAGAAGAACACGGTGGAAACCACGCCCATGAGTTCGCCCATGCGCGTTATCGGCAGAGAGTTCACCGCGACGCGCTTGTTCTCGGTCCTGTCGAGAATGATATCAACGCTTTCCGTTCCCGCGCGGGTGCAAATTTCCACCTTTACGCGGGCGCGCTTTTCGTCCCAGCGTATCAGCTCTTTGTCGCGCGGAGTCCGCGGACTGCGCCCTATACTGCAAAGGCAGACCGCCTCCAAAAGGTTGGTCTTGCCTTGCGCGTTCCGCCCCATAAACACGTTAAGTCCGTCCGACAGGGTTACGGATTGCTTTTCGTAGTTGCGAAAATTCGCTATGTCGAGCGTTTTTATATACACGGCGCGTTACGCTTGCGACGGTACTCTGCTTATCGAACCGCTGTTGCCTTCCGACGCGCTTTCGACCTTGATATCGTTGCCCGTCCGCTTAAATATCGTAAGGAGATCGTAAACCATTTCGCCCATTTCGTTCGCGCGGTCGTCGAACGAGATCTGAGCGGCTCCGCTCGGCATGAATTTTCCGACAACTGCGTCGAACTGTCTGCGGCGCACTTTTTCCATGCCGTTTACGGTAGCTTCCGTCTTGCAACTCTTTTTCACGGGGTCCGAACCGGGTACGTCCACGGAGTTCGAAAGTTTCAGATCGACGGTTATTTCGGCGTAGAATGTGTCAACGCTCATAAACTTATTGAAATCGCCGCCGCCGTTATTTTCTTTGAACAGTCCGTCTTTGGTTATTTCGATCACGAATTTCGCGTATTCGTTTTCGCCGTCGTTGACTATATCCACGCGGATAAGGTTAGTAAAGTTATCGGCCTTAAACATATCTTTACTGCCTATCTGATTTCTTATATACTGTCCGAGTTGCTCCGCCGTTATGGTCTGACCTGCGATAAGTTCGCCGTAATCTATGTTGCCGCTCGGAATATTCCCTTCGGGCGCGTCGTAATTGTAAAGCGAGTCGATAACGCCTTTTAAGTCGTTGCCCGCGAGCCTTTCGTCGTTCTCGTTCACGACTTTATCGTCGTTGCTGTCGTAACGCACGGGTTTTCCGTCGTCGCCTACGAGCACTTTATCCACCGTTACGGAGAACAGATCCGACATGCGTATCTTCGAAGTTTCGAACGTTATGCCGGGCATTTGCGCTTCCATGCTGTTTAACGCGTTGCGCATAGGCGTTTCTATCTGTCCCGCAAGCGATTCGGTCGAGAAATCGACGCCGAACTTCGAAAGGATCTTAACGAGCTTGTTCATTTCGTCCTGTTCGAGATCGTTCAGCATAAGAGTAGTCGGCGCGTAATCGTAGCCGTCGTCTACGCCCGGAGTTATTTCCATAACGAACCTGAGCATCATATTGTCGCCGAATATGCCCGAAAGCATTTCGCCTATCGCGCCCGAACTGCCGAGAACGCCGCTCGCCTTTACCGCAAGCCCCGCGTGCATGAAGATCCTGCCGTCGCCGTTGTTTTCTATATGGATCTGATAGACCTGCGGATCCATTTGCGCCATGTTGCCTTCCGCGCTCATGATCGACTTGACTTCCGCATTGAAGATAGCGCCGAGCATTTCGTCGGTGATAACGACGCTTATGTCGCCGTCCTGCGCCGCGAGAGCGCCGAGCTTTTCCGTGTCTATCCAGTCGAGGACCGTTTTCCCGCCGCCGTCGCCGCCTATTCCGAACAGTTTCATAAGGTCGGCGAAACTGCGTTCGTTGCCGTCTTTGTCCTTGCGATTTATAAGATATTTATTTTCGAGTTATTTAAGAAGTTCTTCTTCGTAATCGGCTTTTTCATCCCTGTCCCCGACTTCGGTCGGCTTTTTATAAACCGCGGGCGCGGAATGGTCGCCATTGCTGTAATAGCGGTCTTTCCAGGTGTATTCCCTTATCGCGTTCTCGAAATCGGAAGTTACGACGTATTTCAGCGCGTATATCATATCCGAACTCGTCAAGATCAGATCGGGGTCTTCCTTGCCTTCGTTCAGCTTCGAAACTTCGATAAGCGCCTGCAAAAGGTCGATCTTTATTTTGCCCGAAGAGATCTCGGACACGTCGCCGTACTTGTGAACGGCTTCCGCCACGCCGCCGACTATCTTTTGGGCAGAATTGTTTATAGTTTCGCGAATATCCGTTTTTTCGCCGCCGCCGATATTCGAAAGACCGTTTACGAATTTATAGAAACGATCCATTTTATCCGCGTTCATTTCGTTGATCAGAAGATCGAGCTTTCCGTCGCCCGCCATCGCAACGTCGGCTGTAATGAATATCCTTTTCGGCAGGAACATTTTCGTCAAAAATCCGAGATTCATGCCCGTGGCGTTAGCAATGTAGCCGTTAGCGACGGTGCGCACGTCTACCGACAGAGTCATTTTCATGTGCGGGTCTTCCGCCGTTCCCGAAAATACGACCTGATCGAAAAACAGTATCTCGCTGAGCTTTTTGTCGCCGATAACTTCGCTTATGCTTTTAAGCGCGTCGCTCTCGGTAAGCGCTTCGGAGTTTAGCCCTTCGTTTATAACGCTCGACAGGAAAGCCGCGAGCTGTACGTCCGTAAAGTTCAGTTTGTATTCGCCATGCTTGCTCTCGTCATACTCCGAAAGCGTAACGAGATCCATGTTTTCGCGCGTGAAAAGCGACGCAACGTAATTCATTACGGCGTTGCTCTCGCCGCCCGAACTTCCGCCGCCGTTTTCGCCGCCCGTGTTTTCACTGCCTGTGTTTTCGTTGTCGGGAGTTTCGCCGTCCAACGGTTCGGCTCCGCTCTCTTTAAGCGCGCGTGTCAGAACTTCACCCTGCTTGCTCTCTTTCTTGCCTATTACCTGCTCCAAAAGCGTATCTTTGTTCAGGTCCGCGTTTTCGTTTAAGAACAGCTGTTTTTTAAGCTGAGTCTCGAAATCGGTCTCGCTCGTCCCCGCATAGCTCTTTTCGACTATCTTCTTCTCTTTGGCGTGCGTAAGATCGCGGACCACTCCGAAGCAGTCCTTTAAGCTCATATCGAGATATTGTTTCGTGTACTTGTCGCCGAAGTACCAGCCGACTCCGACGCCCGCGCCGAGTATGACTATAAAAACTATGAATACCGTAAGCAGACACGTACAACAACCGTGGCGCGTTTTCTTTTTCTTGCCGTCGCTTACGACTACTTTCTTTTTCGACATATTTTTTCTCCACCCGCAACTTATCGGTCGGTCAACAGTAAATATCGACTTTACATATATATTTTATACTTAAAAACTCCCGCCGTCAACACACGCCGAGAGAATATAACGTATTTTAATGAAAGTTTAATTTAGAACGGTCGGATTTTGATCGTTTAGTTTATAAGTTCGTTGAGTTTTATTATATCGCCCGTGGTAAGCACTCCGCAAACGGAGCCTTGCGCCGTCCCGCCGCGCGTTAAAATGACTATCTGCAACTTCGGACGCTTGGAAAACGCTTCGAGAACTTCGTCGGCGGTAACCGAGTCGCTCATTATCTCGTAATGCTCTCTCTGCCCCGACAGCGTAGCCGAAACGGTCGCACCGCCGAGCAGTTCGTCGAGACTGTCGCCGGCGTTTTTCGCTATGAACTCGACTATGAGTTTATTCGTTACTACGCCTATCACCGCGCCGTCTTTTATAACGGGAACGTTCGAGTATCCGCTCGACGCCATCGTTTTAACGGCTTTCAAAAGCGGCGTCGAGTGCGGAAGCGTGAGAGCTTTGCGCGCGAACTTGACCGCAAGCGGCGGAGAGAGCAGGATCTCGCAGATACGTTCTATCTGCTCGACTACGCTGTCGTGCGGCTCGGCTATTATCATTCTGTCGTCGGAATTGTGGACTATGGCGTTTCTTAAACGCGAATAGTCCGAAAGCTCGTCTTCGTATTTGCGCACGACGGCGGAATAAGCCGCGCTCTTTCTAACGACTTCCGCGAAAGGCACGGACGGCTTTAAGCTAAGCCACGTTCTGAGCCGTTTGTCGATCTTGTTGAAAGCGCTTATAAATCTCGTCGCGTTCGTTTCCATAAGTCTATCGCTCCGAAACGTCGGCGTCGATTATGGCGAAAGAAAATTCGCCCGTAAGACAGGTCTTGTCGCCGCAGGTAACTTTTCCGCGCGCGAAATAGAAAGGTCCCTTGTGCCTGATTATGCGGCAGACGGACTTTACCGTGTCGCCGGGACGGACGGGCGTTCTGAAACGCACTTTGTCAAGCCCCGTGTACAGCGGATAGCCCTTTTGGTCTTTCAGCAGTACGCAACACGTTTGCGCCATGAATTCGCAGAGCATTATCCCCGGCGCTATCGGATATTTCGGAAAATGTCCCGAAAAATACCACTCGTTGCCGCGGAACGTATACGTAGCTTCCGCGTCGCCGTCGTCGTTCACGTGCGCTTCGTCGAGCAAGAGCATATCCCCGCGGTGCGGCATGAATTCCATGATTTCCTGTCTGTTCATAAAAGTCTCTCCGTGCGATTTTCTCGGAAGTTTCCCGTTTTCCTATTTTTCGAGTTCGGCGCGCAAACGCTCCATAGTTTCGTTGCTCGGCGGCACCGCATCGTACAGAGTATATTCCACGCCCGCCGTTTTCCACTTGTTTTCGCCCATTTTGTGAAACGGCAGAAGTTCGATCTTTTCCGCGCCGAAAGCGATCTCTTTCAATTTGCGCACTTGCGCGGGGTCGTCGGTTACTCCGCCCAAGATGACCTGACGCACCCAGAAACGGCGTTTGTTTTTTTGCAGATATTCGAGCGTTTTGAAAGAGTTGTCGGCGGGATAGCCCGTGAGCGCCTTGAAAGCGTTTTTGTCCGTGTGCTTAATATCGAGAATGACGAGATCCGCCGCGTCGAGAGCTTCGGGCGCGAATATGCTCCCCGCCGTATCGAGCGCCGTGTGTATGCTCTTTTTCCCGAGCAGTCGCATAAGAGCCGTCGCGCCGTCCCGTTGCATGAGCGGTTCGCCGCCCGACAGCGTAACGCCGCCTTTATTTCCGTAAAAATTCTTATACCGCTCACAAAACGCCGCGAGAGCTTCCGCGCTCTCTTCCTTGCCGCCTTCGGGGTCGAACGTGTCCGCGTTGTGGCAGTACGCGCAACGCATCGGACACCCTTGGAAAAAGATGACCGTGCGTATCCCCGGTCCGTCGAGCGCGCCGAGCGTTTCTATCGAGTGGATGCGTATTTTGTCGGACATATTACAAGCGGTCAAAGAACGTCCGCTGCAACACTTCTTCCCTATGCTTCGTGCTTAAAACTCCGAAGCGGACGGCGTAGCCCGAGACCCTTATCGTAAGATTCGGATATTTTTCGGGGTGAGCGTGCGCGTCGAGCAGTTTTTCGCGCGTATAGGTGTTGATATTCAGATGATGACCTTTATTCGCGAAATAGCCGTCGAGAACGGACACGAGATTTTCGGTCTGCGTTTCCCTGTCGCGTCCGAGCGTCGTCGGGACTATGCCGAACGTGTTCGAAATTCCGTCGCGGCAGTTGTCGTAGCAGAGTTTGGACACGGAATTAAGCGACGCCAAAGCTCCGTTCTTCTCGCGGTTGTGCATAGGGTTAGCGCCCGGAGCGAACGGCGCGCCGGCTTTCCTGCCGCACGGGGTCGCGCCCGTCTTTTTGCCGTAAACCACGTTGGAAGTTATCGTGAGCAGGCTCAAAGTATGCTTTGCGCCGCGGTAGCAAGGCGTTTTCGTCAGGCAATCGTACAGATGCTCGACGAGTTCTTTCGCGATAAGGTCCACTCTGTCGTCGTCGTTGCCGTATTTGGGGAATTCGCCGACCGTTACGTAATCGGTGATAAGACCGTTTTCGTCGGTTACGGGCGTTACGGACGCGTATTTTATAGCCGACAGACTGTCCGCCGCGACCGAGATCCCCGCCGCGCCGAACGCCATGAGCCGCTCGACGGAAGTGTCGTGAAGCGCCATCTGCAATTTTTCGTACGCGTATTTGTCGTGCATATAGTGTATGATATTCATTGTATTCACGTACGTGCCCGCAAGCCACTCTATATATTCGAAATACCGCGCTTTTACTTTGTCGTAGTCGAGAACGCCGCCCGTCATAGGTTCGGAAACGGGTCCGACCTGCACGCCGCTCATCTCGTCTTTTCCGCCGTTCAGCGACATCAGAAGCACTTTCGCCAGGTTGCAACGCGCGCCGAAATACTGCATTTGCTTGCCTATCTTCATTGCCGAAACACAGCAGGCTATGCCGTAATCGTCGCCGTACAGCGGGCACATGACGTCGTCGTTTTCGTACTGAATGGAACTCGTGTCGAGCGAAGTTTTCGCGCAGAATTTTTTCCAGTTTTCGGGGAGACGCGTAGACCACAGAACGGTCAAATTAGGCTCGGGCGAAGTATCGAGGTTGTACAGCGTGTGCAAAACTCTGTACGAGCTTTTCGTTACGAGCGTTCTGCCGTCTTCGCCCATGCCGCCGACGGACTCGGTTACCCAGGTCGGATCGCCCGCGAACAGTTCGTTGTATTCGGGCGTTCTGAGCTGACGCGCCATCCGAAGTTTGATAACGAAATGGTCGAAAATTTCCTGTATCTCGCTCTCGGTGAACACGTCGTTTTTAAGGTCGCGCTCCGCGTAGATATCGAAGAACGTGCTCGTGCGTCCCAAACTCATAGCCGCGCCGTTCTGCTCTTTTATCGCGCCCAAGTACGCGTAATAAGTCCACTGAACGGCTTCGAGCGTATTTTCTGCGGGACGCGAGATATCGTCGCCGTACTCCGCCGCCATTTTTTTAAGTTGACCCAAAAAGTCCATCTGACGGAAAAGCTCTTCGCGCAGGCGGATATTCTCTTCGCTCATATAGTTGTGCGCCGTAGCGAGAAAATCTTTTCTCTTTTCTTCGACAAGTCTGTCGATCCCGTACAGCGCGACTCTGCGGTAGTCGCCTATTATCCTGCCCCTGCCGTACGCGTCGGGAAGCCCAGTCAGAATACCGTATTTTCTCAGCGCGCGCATTTCGTCGGTGTATACTCTGAACACGCCGTCGTTATGCGTCGTCTTGTACTTGAAGTTTTCTTCGATATTCGGAGAAAGTTTATACCCGTAGGCTTCGCAGGCGTTGCGCGCCATTCTTATGCCGCCGAACGGGTTCACGCCG
This sequence comes from Christensenellales bacterium, assembly GCA_048167245.1. Classification (GTDB taxonomy): domain Bacteria; phylum Bacillota; class Clostridia; order Christensenellales; family Pumilibacteraceae; genus RACS-047. The sequence goes on from DBEXQE010000011.1 coordinate 11,880, forward strand.
CGCTTCAACGGCTCGTCGGTTTGAAGTCCCTTTATAAGCTCGCGTTCCTTGTCGAGATAACCCGGCTCGTAGCTGAGTAGCGACGACACGCGGTCGGCGTCTATTTTCAGTACGCCGCCGTTCTCGCGCTCTTTTTTCAGAAGTTCTTCGAACTTTTCTTTCAAAACGGTCGTGCGCGCCGTTGCGGGCGTCAGAAATTCGTCCGTCCCTTCGTACGGCGTATAGTTGTTCTGTATAAAATCTCTTACGTCGATCTTTTCCTGCCAAACCGTTCCCTTAAAATCTTTCCACGGATCCATATTCTACCTCCAAATTTACAGTTGTTGTTTCTCCGTTACACAGCACGGTTACACTTCCTAAGCCGCCCGTCAAACTCTTTACGTAAAACGCGCCCCTGCCCGCCGAAAGCGAGAAGCTCTCGGGTCCGACTATCTCGACCGCGCCTTCCCTGCCCAAAAATACGGGCGAGAAATCGTAATCGAGCACGTTGCCGCAGTCGTCGGTCATCGTAAGCTCTACTTTTATCACTTCGTAGCTTTTCGAGCAGACTATCTTTTCAGACTCGGGCGTTATTACCAGGTGTTTGCCGTTGCCGCAACCCGCCGTCTTTTTTATTACCGATTCACCGCCTATAAAGCCTTCGACCGTGAACAGATGAGATTTGGGACAAGTCGGCAGATATCTGCCTATAAGCTCGCTTATATCGTCGAAACTCATCTTCAAGCCGTTTTTCAGCAGCGCGTACGCTATTTTGTCCGCAAAGCCCAGGTTGAGCAGTCCGTTTTCGCCCGCGGCTTTCAGCAATCTTTTGAACAGCTTGGACTGAAACGGCGTGAACCCTTCGCTCTGAGTCAGATCGCCCGCGAAATCGTCTATCGTTATAGGCGGGTGCGGCAGGTTCTTGAACGTTTTGCGATCAGGCAGAAAAGTGCCGATCTCCGTTTCGCCGCGGTAGAGTTTTATACTGTCGCAGTTCGTGAACGCGTACAGTTTGCCAGTGAACTCGTCGGGCGCGAGCGACGAAGAAAGCGTGAGATACGGCTTTTTCGAGAACTGGCTCGAATACGCCGCCGCCGCGGTTTTCGGGATCCGGAACATATCCGTTACGCCGTAATAGTTCGTATTGTCGCCGCTCCCGAGCCTGCGCGCCGCGTCGAAGTCCGCAAAGCTCATGCCTATCGCGCCGCTTATCTTGCGGCTTTTCAGCGTTTCTTCGATAACGCGCAAGTGGCGGAACGTATGCTCTACGCGCCGAGCTTCGTCGTCGTAAGGCTTCGTCGGGAAGTTCTTGCCCGTATGCTCCGTTATTATGTACGGCACGAACAGCTTGCCCGTCTTTACGGGACGCGAAAGCGTGCGCTTTTTCGAATAATCGTTGTATCCGAACACGTCTTCGTACATTCTGCTGCCCATAAAGTTGCGGGCGCCGAGCGTACTGCGAGTCGGGTCGAGATCTTTCGCCGCTTTGTTCGCCTTAAAATAGAGTTCGTCAAAATCTCGGGAATTATTCACTCTTACGCCCCAGGCGATAACGCTCGGAGAATTTCTGTCGCGCAGGACCGTTTCGGATATGGTATCGACGAACGCGTCGCGCCACCTGTCTTTGCCAACGTAGCCGTCGCCCGAAACGTCTTCGATGACGAGTAGTCCGATCCTGTCGCACTCGTCTATGAAGTCGCGGCTCGCGAGCGAATGGGTGCGGACTGCGTTGCAACCGAGTTCTTCCTTTATTATCCGCGCGTCTGCCCTTTGACGGCTTTCGGGCATAGCCCTGCCGCAATACGCAAAGCTGTCGAAACGGTTGAGCCCTATCAGCTTTTTCGGAACTCCGTTAAGATAGAACGCGTCGCGCGCGAATTCGGCTTTCCGAAAACCGAACTTCACTTCTTCCCTGTCGCGCTCGGAGTTTTTCTTTTTGAGCGTTACCCTTGCCGTGTACAGCGTCGGGAAATCGGTATCCCACAGCATCGCGCCTTCTATCTGACCTTTCAGCGTTGTGGTGCGGCGCAGAACGGCTTTCGGCGCTATCTTGCCCACCGTATGACCCGCCGAGTCGATAAATTCGGCTTCGACCGTCGTGTCGGGGTAATAGTCGGCAAGCTCCACGTCTATTTCGACGGGTTTCGCGTCTCCCGTAACGTCGGGCGTGCGGATGAATACGTCCTTTATGTTCTCGCCCGATTCTATTCTCAGCGACACTTCGCGGAAGATACCGCCGTAGCGGATCGCAGGTCCCTTTTCGCCGAACGACGGCACGTCGGGACGGATCCCCGAGTCCGTTTTGACGACTATGCGGTTGTCGAAATCGTACTGAACGGGCGCGGTTATGTCGGCTTCGAACGGCGTTTCGCCCTTGTGCGACGTTACGAATATCCCGTTGACGTAGACTTCGGCGTACGACAGAATACCTTCGAACCTGACGATTATGCGACTGCCGTTGTACTCCGACGGAATGAATATGCGCCTTACGTAAGCCGATACGCCCGTAAGACTTTCTTCGTCGAAATACTTGCCGCCCGTTTCCGTCCCGCAATGCGGCACCGAAACTATATAGCTCCCGTCGAAATCGTACTGCGGATCGAAACACTCGTTGTCGAACCCGCTCTTGAAGAGCCAATTATCGTTAATGGGGATCACGTTTTTCATATCGTTCTCTTATCTCTGCCGTGCTTTGGAATAGTATTGTACTATATATTGTGGATATTGTCAAGAGTTTAGGGGGTTAAAATACTATATGTTGTGGAAGTAGCGTAAGTGTTTCTCTCTATATAGCCCCGAAACGCAACACTTTCGTTTATTTGTCATTTCGACCAAGCGGCAAAGCCGCGCGTGGAGAAATCTCTCGAATTTTTATATCTTTGTGTTGATGGAATAAGTTTTTGACCGCATTATAATGATAAATTTCAAGCGATTTCTCGACTGCGCTACGCTCCGCTCGAAATACTCGCCTACGGCTCGTGGCGTTCGCGCTTCGCGCTCGGCTAAGGACAGTGTCGAGAACCAAGGCGGGGCAGGTGCGTGTTATACTTACCACGCATTGACGGCGTAGACGTATAACTACGCCAAAGGGGGCGGAGACGGGTGTAGAGACGGGCAACAGTCGGCGCGGCGGCGAATGAGTGTATATCTAATACTCGATTGAGCCGACGCACCGATCGTAGCCCGTATATGCGCCCGTATACGACCCCGTCAATGCAAAACTTTCATTATTTGCAAAATTTTCATCAACAGCGACGCAAAGAAGTACGTTCCCAGAACGACGGTTATTACGAACAGCGTGTCTTGGAGCTTCATTACGCCTTTCGTGATGCCGAAAGTCGTTTCGGGCATGATCAGGATCCCCGTAAGCGACAGCGCGAACACGGCTATGACGAGCAAAGCGCGGATAAGGTCGAACGGTTCGGATATCTTGATAAGCATCATAAGTCCCGAGAACGTGAGAGCCACTACGAGCATAGTCGTATACAGCGGCGAAGTTCCGGCAACGACCGCGGAAGTGTCTATCAGATACGTGTTGTAGTAGTAGACGCTCATAGTCGCCACGACTAAGCTGAGTCCCCCCGGCACGCATCGCCCTATGACGTTTGACAGGAAGTTGCCCTTTATGATATTTTCGTTCTTCTGCAACGCGAGCACGAACGACGGCAAACCTATTATACACATTTCGAGCAACAGCAGGTTGTTCGTCTGGAACGGATAGCGGGTGAAGATCGCCCCTTTCATCGTCGGCACGATAAGGAAGATTATCGACAGCAGTATCGACATGAAAGTCTTCATAAGGAACAGCGACGACGACTTTTGGATATTGTTGACTACCCGCCTGCCTTCGCGCACGACGTCCGGCATCGAAGTGAAGTTCGAATCGAGCAGCACAAGGTGCGCCACGTTGCGCGCGGCTTCCGCACCCGACGCTATCGCGACCGAGCAGTCGGCTTCGCGCATTGCGAGAATGTCGTTCACGCCGTCGCCCGTCATGGCTACCGTATGTCCGTTGGCTTTCAGCGTCTTGACGAGCAGAAGTTTCTGTTCCGGCGAAACTCTGCCGAACACGGTGTATTTCTTCGCGGCTTCGACGACTTCCTGATTGGAAAGCCCGTCGAGCGAAATGTACAGCTCGGCTTTGTCAACGCCGACTCTGCGCGCGACTTCGGAAACGGTTATCGGGTTGTCGCCCGAGATGACCTTTACGGCTACGTCGTTTTCCTTGAACCAACGTATCGTTTCGACGGCGTCGTCGCGGATATGGTCTTCTATGACTATAAGGCACAGCGGACGGCGGACGGCGGGCAGTTTGTCGCCGACTATGTCCGACGGCGAATGAGCGAGCACGAGCACGCGGAAACCGTTCGCGGCATGCTCGGCCACTATCTTTTCTATCCTTACGCCCACGTCGCGCAAAACGAATTCGGGCGCGCCGAAAATGAACGTTCCCGCGCCTTCGAACGAAGCGGCGGACAGCTTTCTCTGCGAAGAAAACGGCATGACAGCCGTAGGCGTCAGCGCTTTCGAGTATCCGAAGTAGTTCGCGAGCGCCATTGCCGTCTGATTGTTGTCTTCGGTGGCGGTGAGCACCGACCCTATTATATCGTTGAAACTGTAAGGCAGTTCGTTGCCGCCCTTTATCTCGATGACCTTCTTGACCTGCATGCTTCCGTCGGTTATCGTTCCCGTCTTATCCAGGCACAGAACGTCGACGCGCGCAAGCATTTCTATACAGTACAGATCCTGCACGAGCGTTTTCTTTTTCGCGAGCCGCATGACCGACACGGCAAGCGCGGTGCTCGTTAAAAGAAACATTCCCGCGGGTATCATTCCTATGACCGCGCCCGATACGGAACTTACGTTCTGACGCCACAGATCCCAGCCCACTATGCCGCTGCCCGAAAGCGTCTTGTAGTTGTTGTACAGCATCATGATCGTTATCGGGACGATAAGCACCGAAACGAACTTTATGATCAGCTTTATCGAATTGTTGAGTTCGGATTTGGGCTTGCGGTAACGCTTTGCGTAGCTCGTGAGCGTTTCGACGTAGTTTGCCGCGCCGACCTTGTTGACGCGCGCGTAGCACGAACCCGAAGTTACGAACGAACCCGAATACAGCTCCGACCCGCCCGTTTTTTTCATAGGCTCGCTTTCGCCCGTGAGCATGGATTCGTTGACTTCCATTTCGCCCTTTATAACTATCGCGTCGGCGCAGATCTGCTTGCCCGTTTCGAGAAATATTATATCGTCGAGAACGACTTCCGACACCGGTACGGCTTTCTTTTCGCCGTCGCGCACGACTATCGCCGTCGGCGCGGACATAAGTCGCAGTTTATCCACGGTGCGCTTCGATTTGCACTCCTGAAACACTCCTATCGCGATATTCGCGAAAATTATCACTATAAAGAACAGTTGCGAGAACTTGGCGCCCACGACTATGAGCGCGATCGCGACCACGTAGGTCAGGATATTGAAAAACGTGAAAATATTGCTCAGAAATATCGACGCGTAAGATTTTCCCGCTTTCGTCGGAGTTACGTTAACAAAGCCGTGCTCCACTCGCGATTCGACCTGCTCGCGCGTAAGACCCACGTTGCAATCGGGTTCGTAGCGTTCCGCGAGCGAAAAATCTATCGAAACGTTGCGCTTCTGCTTGTTCTTCTGTTTGTCGGCTTGCGCTATGCTATCGGAAGAAAGCATACTGCCGTCTATCGTGTGCGAATGAGTAACCTGCGGCTCGTCGGTCGTAGCGGTCGTGTCGTCGTCGTAAAAAACCGACTTGTCGATCTTCAGATCCATCAGCTCTTCCGTGTAGCCCGAAGAACCGAAATCGTTAGTCGCTTTCGTAACCATTTTCGGGACTTTATTCAGCCTTGCTTCCGTTTTCGACTTGACTTCCCTATTCGGCGGATCAGCGGTCTGCTTAGCCTTTGCGCCCGTTTTGGGAGCCGTTTTCGAAGCCGTCTTGGGCGTTGTTTTGGGGACTGTTTTGACGGGCGCGTCTATTACCTGAGTTTTCGGCTCGGCAACCTTGACGGCGGGTCTTTTCACCGTCTTGGGCGTTTGCGCGTCCGTGCGCTTGGGCGTTTTGTCCATTGGCATTTCTCCTTTTCCGTGCCGCCTATTCGTATACGAAAATACGTACGAAAATATGTTAGCACAGAATGAGAAAATTGTCAATGAAAAGGCGCTCACCCGCAACGCGCGCGCTCAGAATTCGTTCATGAATATCCTGTATTTTTTCGGCGCGTATTGCCGTTGCAATCTCGGGTTTTCGCGCGAAGCTATGCTCACGTTCTGCGTATAATTTTTCCACAGCCGCACGAATTTTTCTTCGTTCTCCGACAGCTCTATCTCGACTTGCTCGGGCGCGGCGTCGTAGACAAGTTCTTTGCCGTCGAAAAACGCCATTTTTTTGCGCTCGATATCGTGCAGAACGAATTTCTGCGAATTGAAACGCGGCGAAAGAACTGCCGCCACGCGCTCCAAAATATCGTTGTCCGCGCGGAAAAAACCGTAGTAGATCCCGCTTTTCGTTTCTTGGAACCGCACGAACGCGCTCACGCGGTGGATCTCGTGGCGCACCTTGCGCACCATATCGTTGAACGCCGCCACGCACGGGCGGTCGTACGCTTCGAAAGCCGATCTGCCGCGCGCGAAAAACAGGCGCAGAAAATCGAAGATCTTTTTCTCTTTGAGCCTGTCGCCGCTTAAATACGCGTCGAGCACGGAGTCGTACGCGAACATGCCGCCTTTTTTGATTATCCCGTCGCGGACTCGCCGCGCTTTGCTCATGCTCTCGGCGCTCGCGCAAAACGAATCCGCAAGCGTGCAATCGTTTATGTCCGACGTGATTATATCCGCGTTGCGGCTCACGTAATAGCTGTCGTACACCGCCGACAGAAAACCCACTAAATTTTTTTCGCAAACCAAAATATTCATTTTTTATAATTCCCCGAAATAATATGTTCTCTTTGATCCCCGCTTAAGTCTTATCATTAACCGAGCCGCTCAGTGGCGAACGCCATGAGCCAAGCGAAGCGCCCGCCACGAGCAACGCGAGTACAATAGCCAACGGCGAGTATTTCTAACAAGCGAGCGAAACGTCTCTCCACCTGTCCTTAGCCGAGCAATCGAAGATTGCGAACGCCACGAGCAACGCGAGTATTTCGACCGAAGCATACCTACTTTTTGTCATTTCGAGCGTAGTCGAGAAATCACGTCTCGGCACTGTCATTTCGTGCGTAGTCGAGAAATCAC
>DBEXQE010000012.1:0-6364 GCA_048167245.1 Christensenellales bacterium
TGCGTTCTTGACTATATTGCCGCTGACTTCGAGTTTGCCCGAAACGGGGTCTTCGCCGAGAACCGCGCGCGCTTTCGCCACGGCGTAGGCTATCGAGATAGGCTCAGTGCAACCCATCGCGGGGACCAATTCTTCTTTCAATATCCTAACGTATTTCGAATACAGTTTTTTATCCATAACGGTTTCTCCCATCCGTCCTTTTACAAACAATAAAACAGGACGGCAAACAAAGCTCCCAAAGCCGCATACGCTCCGCCGACCCATAAGAAGTGCGCGAGCGGTCTTACCTTTTCGCGCTTTTTCTCGCGGTATTCGGCGTAACTCGTTTTATGCGTTTCGCGGTATTCTTTCCTGTGCAACGCGACCCAGATCTTTCTGCACGTGAACAAAAACGCGTCCAAAAGCCCCTGATTGCCCGCAAAAGCAAAAGAACCGCACACGAGCGAAACAATACCCGCGGTAAAAAATCCGTCGCTCAAACAGCGCATTACGCCGCGAACGTCCGTCGACGCGAGAACGCCTCGCAAAAAAACGACGGCGACGGTAACGCACGCGCACACGGCGGCGGTTACAAGGTAGTACAAAGAGCGCTTCATTTATCGAGTTCTTTTTTGCAGAGTTCGAACTCGGCGTCGTTGCAATAGACGAAATGCCCCGCCGAAACTTCGCGGAAGCTCGGCTTGTCCGTTTCGTAATCGTGAGCGCCGAGCGGATTGTACGTTACGCGTTTGCGCTTGCTCTCGTACTCGGGATCGGGCAACGGGATCGCCGACAAAAGCGACTTCGTATACGGATGGAGCGGGTGCGCGAACAGCTCGTCGGAGTCTGCAAGTTCTACCATCTTTCCGAAATACATAACGCCTATGCGATCGGAAAAATACTTTACGACCGACAGATCGTGCGCGATAAAAAGAACGGTAAGTCCCAGACTCCTGCGCAGATCGTTCAGAAGATTTATTACCTGCGCCTGAATGGAAACGTCGAGCGCGCTGACGGGTTCGTCGGCGATTATAAGGTCGGGTTGCATTATGACCGCGCGGGCAACGCCGATACGCTGACGCTGACCGCCCGAAAACTCGTGCGGATAACGTTCGGCGTGTTCGGGCAGAAGTCCCACCGTGTCGAGCATTTCGCAGACGCGGTCCGTAAGATACTTTTTATCCTTTATGCCCTTTATGATAAGCCCTTCGGCAATCGTTTCGCGCACGGTCATACGCGGGTTCAGCGACGCCACGGGATCCTGAAAGATCATCTGAATGCGCGTGGTTATTCTGTCTTTTTTCGCGACCTTGACTTTGTCGGCGAACTCCTTGTGAACTAAGCCGTCTTCGTCGTCCGACAGCCTTTCGGCGTATTCGGCGGCAAGTTTTTCGATCTGTTCGCGCGCGTAGATCTTATTGCAGTTTTTTACGTCGTATTTAGCCGCGCGGATCTTTTCCTTTTCGGCGGCGACCGCCTTTGCGCAGGTTTCCTTGTCGATACCGCCGCTTTTAAGTTCAGATTTAAGACGCCCGATCTCGTTCTCGTAGCTTCGGGTCCCCGCGGCTACGCGCCTGCCCTTGAAATAAATATCGCCCGAAGTTATATTGTAAAGCCCGATGATCGAGCGACCCGTCGTCGTCTTGCCGCAACCGCTTTCGCCGACAAGCCCGAAAACTTCGCCCTTTTTGATATCGAAGCTCACGTTGTCCACGGCTTTGAGTTCGCCGTCGCCCATAGGGAAATACTGACACAGATTTTCCACTTTCAGGAGAGTTTCTTTTTCGTTGCCGTCTTGCATTTCTTACCCTCCTTTTTCGTTACGGCAGCGTCCTGCCGCTTTTCGTCCGATCCGCCGTCGTCTTTTCCGTTTTCGGCGCGCATTCTGTTTATTCTGTCCGTAATGGCTTTCGGCATTTCGACTTTCGGCGCGTAAGGATGCAGCAGCCACGTTGCCGCAAAATGCGTGTCTGTTATTTTGAACATCGGCGGCTCTTTTTCGAAGTCGATCTCCAAAGCGTATTTATTGCGCTCGGCGAACGCGTCGCCCTTAGGCGGATAGATCATATTAGGCGGCGTGCCGGGAATGGCTTCCAGCTTGTCCTTGCTCTCCAAGTCGGGAACGGACGAGAGAAGCGCCCAGGTGTACGGGTGCGCGGGAGAATAGAAGATCTCCTTTACTCCGCCGTATTCGACTATCTTGCCCGCATACATTATGGCTACTCTGTCCGCCATGTTGGCGACCACGCCCAGATCGTGCGTAATGAAAATCACGGACAGCTTGCGTTCGCGTTTGATGCGGTTGATAAGTTCCAACGTCTGCGCCTGAATGGTAACGTCGAGCGCGGTAGTCGGCTCGTCGCAAATAAGGATATCGGGGTCCGCCGACAGCGCGATAGCAATAACGATACGCTGACGCTGACCGCCCGACATTTGGAACGGATACTGGTAGTACCGTTTTTCGGGTTCGGGGATTCCGACTTCTTCCATAAGTTTTATGGCTTTGCGTTTTGCGCGCGCGGGCGAAACCTTATCCACTGCTCCGCTTGCCGCATGCTCCAAAAATTTAACGACGCGTTCGGCCGCCGCCGCACAGTCGTATTCTTCCTTTAAGTTGTTTTTTGCGCTCTCTATGCGCCTGGAAAGCAACTTGCGGATATTTTCGAGCACGAGTTCCCTATCCGCTACTGCGGCGGGCACGGGCTTCCAATCGAGCGGCTTGCCGTTTTGCTCGGCTTTAAGGCACTTTGCGACTTCCTTTTCGTAGCGCGCCCGTTCTTTTTCGTTCTTCTTTTCCGACCCGAAATATATCTCGGTAAACGAGCGCAAACTCGTGCCGAAAGTATGTTCGTCGTTGTCTATGCGCGTGTCGAGCCCGTCTATGCCGCCCTTTACCGCGCTTATGAGTTTGCCGACAAGCTCCGCCGTTTCCTTTTTGTCAAGCTCGGACTTCGAAAAATATTCCGCGCCTATTTCAAGTTCTTTTAAGGCGAATTTCTTGTCTTTGACGCACTGTTCGCGCGATTTCGTAACGGCTTCGAGCGTTTTCGCTCTGAATTCGCGCATGATCAGATTTTCGGTGAACTCGCGCATTTCGCTTTCTTCCGCGAGTTCCTTGTTCCCCGAAAAAGTAAGGTAACAACCGCGCGAAAGAAAATCGGGCTTTTGTTTAGCCGTCGCCGCGCGCAGGATATCGGCGGTACTTTCGAGATCTTCGCGTTTTACTGTTTCGCCGATAAGCAGAGCCGCCACGCTTTCGCCGCCGTCGGACGCGTCCACAACGTCGCTGTGAACGGCGCGCTTAAACCCTTTCGCTATGCGCACGCACTGAACGCTTACGGATTTTTGATCTTTCTTTTCGAACGCGTCGAGCAACGTTTCTATCTTCGAAAGCGTATCGAAAGCGGCTTCCAAAGCTACGTCGTATTCTTTTTCGAGCTTGGCTTGCGTCAGGTACGCCTTGCGGAAATTCGCCACGAGCGTATCGAAAGCCTTGTCGTTCACGACAAGACGCAACCGTTTCAACGTGGCGTCGAAGTCCTTGCGGCAACGCTTACGGCTCATGCGGCTTTTGAGTATCATGGCTTCGGTAAGCTGTTTACCTATCTTGACTATCGGATTAAGGCTCGACAGCGGATCCTGAAAGATCATCGCGATCTTGTCGCCGCGTATCTGCTGAAACTCCGTTTCGCGGAATTTGAGCAGGTCTTTGCCTTCGTACAGAACTTCGCCGCTCTCCAAGATCGCGTTCGGCGCGAGAATACCCATAACGGCGCGGGAAGTTACGGACTTGCCCGAGCCGGACTCGCCGACTATCGCGAGCGTTTCGCCTTCGTACAAATCGAAATCTATTCCGCGGACGGCTTGGACTTTGCCGTTAGCCGTACGGAACGAAACTCTGAGATCGCGTACTTCGAGTTTTTTCTCGCTCATTCGTCCACACCCCTTAAAGCAGGATTGAACGCGTCGCGCAAGCCGTTGCCGAACAGGTTGAACGAGATCATGAGTAGCGACACGACGAGCGCGGGGAAAAGTATGACGTGCGGATACTGCGCGAGTACGGCTTGCCCTTCCGACAGCATGGTTCCTATCGAAGTGGTCGTAGCGCCGTTCAGGTTTACTATTCCGAGATACGACAGCATCGACTCGGAGAAAATAACGTTCGGGATAACGAGCACCGACGAAGTTATGATAGTGCCCAGAGTATTCGGGAAAATATGGCGGAACATAAGTCTTCCGTCGCCCGCTCCGAGAGTTCTCGCCGCCAGAACGTACTCTTGCCGCTTGAACCTGTAAAATTGCGACCTGACTCTCCGCGCCGTTCCTATCCAGCCGGTAAGGACGAACGCGAACAACAGCGACGGTATAACGCCAGCCGACTGCGCCAAGTGAAGCTGAAACAGCGTCGCGACTATGATAAACGGAACGCCCGACAAAATATCTATGATGCGCTCCATGATAAGATCGACCGTGCCGCCGTAGTAACCTTCTACCGTGCCGTAGATCGTGCCGAGCAACAGGTTGATGACCGACACGCTCAGCGACAGCAACAGCGAAAGCCTTATGCCGTACGCAAGGCGCGCGAAAATATCCTGCCCCACGGCGTTCGTGCCGAATAAAAATTCGGGCTTCGAACCGTATTGATAGTAAAAATAATTGCAATACAGAACGCGGATCTGTCGACTCGTAATATCGCGCGGCAAAAAGTCCACGAAATTACCGCTTTCGTCGCGCTTGTAAGCGTCGATCATATTGCCCGCGCCGTCGCGCAACGCAAGACCCGTGTCGGGGTCTACGACGTACCAGTAATTCGAATCGGACTTGTCCGCAACGTTCGCGCCGTCGTCGATAACGGGATAAAGCACGTGCAGTCCCGTTTCGGCTTCGTACGCTTTGATCTTTTCGTATTCTTCGGTCGTAACGAGAATATCTCTGAAACCTATCTCGAAATACGCGTCGAGTTTCAGGTTATAGCGACCGTCCTGCCCCTGCTTCGACGACCTTATAGGCGAATATTCTCCGCCGATCGAAGCGTTTTTATCGACTTCGCCGCTTTGCATATCGAGCGTAGTCGCTATGCCTATGCCCGTATAGTACTCGTAAGCTCGGCGGTTGACCGTCCTGTCGTACGTTCCCCGTGCTATGCCTATTTTCGCAAGCGCGGAGTTTTTGGGAATACGGTTACGGTAAACCGAATCGGAAAAACCGACGCTGTAATGCGAAAGGAGCGGAGCTATCAACGCAAACAGCACCAAAAATACGATTATCCCCAAAGCGACGAGCGACGCTTTGTTCTTCTTGAAACGCCGCCACGCGTCGCGGAAATAACCGACGGGCTTTGTCTTTAACTTCGTGTCGTGCAAAGTGTCTTCGCGTTGAGCAAAGCGGAAATCTTCTTTTTTCAGTTCTTCGGAGCCTAATATTTCATTCATATTTCTTAGCCCCCATTCTCACGCGCGGATCAAGGAAACCGTAGCTCAGATCGACTACGATATTCACGAAAAGTCCTATAAACGTATAAAACAGCGTAAGCGCCATGAACACGTTATAGTCGAGTTCGTTTATCGACTGGATATAAAGTCTGCCGACTCCGGGTATCGAAAATATCGACTCTATGATAAGCGAGCCGCCCAAAATATTGACGAACATTGCGATAATGCTCGGCAAAATAGGCACCATCGCGTTTTTGAGCGCGTGGCGGATCGTGGCTTGACGCTTAGTCAGCCCTTTCGTGCGTGCAAGCAACATATAGTCGCTCGTCAGCGTTTCGGTAAGCTCGGCGCGTGTAAAGCGCGCAAGCGACGCGATAGGTCCGAACGACAGCGCAAGTATCGGCAGTATCATGCTGACGAACATGGTCCACGAAAAATAACTGCCGCCCGCCGCCGACAGCGACGACATCTGTATGGGAAGGACTCCCCACTTGTAACCGAAAAGATATTGAAGCAAGAACGCGTACACAAAACTCGGAACGGAAACGAAGATCATGACAGCCGTAGAAATAACGTGGTCTTGCCATTTGTTCTTTTTCAGCGCCGCGAATATGCCGAGCGCGATCCCGAGCGGCATGGAAAAAATAAGAGAATACAGGTTGACGAGTATAGTCGGCAACATTCTGTCGCCGATAACGCTGTTGACGGATCCGAGATAGTCTATCTTAAACGACACTCCGAAATCGAAACGGGTAAATATGTTTTTAAGATATATGAGAAACTGCACCAAAATCGGCTCATCGTAGCCGAGAGCTTTTCGCACAGCCGCTTCGCGTTCCGCTTCCGCCACGTTGGCTATTTCGTTCGGTTCAAGCAATTTAACGAGAACGAAACACATAGTCATTATGACGAACAGCGTAAAAAACATCAATAAAATTCTCTTTATTATGTAT
>DBEXQE010000013.1:0-7040 GCA_048167245.1 Christensenellales bacterium
CGCCTGAAAAAATATTTTTCAAGCGCCGTTTGTTATATGTTTTTGTCGAAATGTTACATTATTTAAGGCGTCCCCTTTTAGGGGAAGCTGTCAGGCACAAAGCGTAGCGACTGCCTGACTGATGGGGTCTTAAATGCCGAAATAATCTTTCGCGTTGTTGTAGCAAACGCCTTCTATTATTTCTTTGAGCGCGCTCTTGTCCGCGGGGTAGTTGCCCGCGTTCACGATCCCTGCTACGTGATCGCAGAGTATTCTCCTGAAATAGTCGTGGCGCACGTATGAAGTGAAACTTCTCGAATCGGTGAGCATTCCTATAAAGTTGCCTATGACCGAATATTCCGAAAGCGTTTTAAGGTGCGACTTCATGCCGTGCTCCGTGTCGTTGAACCACCATGCGCTGCCGTGCTGGATCTTTCCGCGCGTTTCGCTCTGGAAACAGTTGATCACGGTGTTTATGACTTTGTCGTCGTTCGGGTCGAGCGAGTAGACTATCGTTTTGGGAAGATTGCCTTCTTTTTCGAGTTCGTCGAAGAAGTACGCGAGCTTTTTGGGGTTGCGCGAGTTCTCTATCGAGTCGAAACCCGTGTCGGGTCCGAGCAGAGCGAACATGCCCGAATTGTTGTCTCTGCTGCAACAAAGGTGAAGTTGCATAGCCATACCGCGAGCGGCGTATTCGCGGGCAAGGAACAGCATCATGTACGTCTTGTATTTTTCGATTTCTTCCGCCGTGAGATATTCGTGCGTGAAAGCCGTATCGAGAATTTCGTCGGCTTCGGCGTCGGAGCAGTCGAGATACGTGTAGTTGTCGAGCGCGTGGTCGGAGATAAAGCAACCGAGCGACTTAAAGTAGTCGAGTCTTTCCGTAAGCGCGTTTTGGATATCCGAAACGGCTGGCTTTTTCTTGCCTGTCAGAGCGCGGACGTAGTCGCGGAACGCGGGCTTGTTTATGTTCAGCGCTTTGTCGGGGCGGAACGTGGGGTAAACTTTTACCTTGAAGCCCGACGCGGCGATCTTTTTGTGCCAAGACAGGTCGTCTACGGGGTCGTCGGTCGTGCAGAGTGCCGTAACGCCCGAATTTTTGATAAGGTTTTGCGCCGAGAACGAGCCGTCTTTCATCATCTGTTCCGTCTTGTCGAATATTTCGTCGGCGGTGGCGGGGGATATCGGCGTCGTTATGCCGAAGTATCTTTTAAGCTCCAAGTGGCACCAGATATAAATGGAGTTGCCTATACAGCGCGGAAGCGTTGCGGCGAACGCGCGGAACTTTTCCTTGTCGCTCTTGTCGCCCGTTATGTATTCTTCGCTAACTCCGCAGTTGCGCATGAGCCGCCATTTGTAATGATCGCCTTTGAGCCAAAGCTGAGTTAGGTTGTAAAAAGCCTTGTTTTCGGCTATCTCCTGCGGGATAAGGTGCGAATGATAGTCGATTATCGGCATGTCTTTCGCGTAGTCGTTGTAAAGCTGTGCCGCAAGGTCGCTCGTCAAAAGCAGTCTGTCGTCCAAAAAATCCATATTAAAAACTCTCCCTTTCGATTAGTTTGTAATTTATTTGTATTGCGGCGTCGAATTTTTCGCCGTTGAAAAGTTTCAGCAGATTGTCCGCCGTTATCGCCGACAGCTCTTCCGCGCCGTTGTCTATGCTCGTGAGCCGCGGGGAAGTGCACAGCGCTATAAGGCTGTTGTTGTGTCCGACTATTTTCAGTTTTTCGGGAACTGAAACGCCGAGAAGTTTCGCTTTGTCGAGTACCGCCGCCGCTATCGCGTCGTTGGAGCAGACTACGGCGTCGGGTGCGAACTTTTCGTAAAGTTTTCCGAATGTTTCCGAAATTTCTCCGAAGTCGCCCGAAACTTTTTCGACGTGTCCGCCGCGGCAGGCGTCGGTAAAGCCGAGCCGCTTTTTCTCGCTTCCGTAAGTTTCCGCGTCGTACAGGAACATAGGGTATCTGCAACCGCGGTCTAAAAGTTTACGCGTCGTTTCGCGAACGGCGGCGCGGTCGTCGCAATACGCGCAGTAAATGTTTTCGCCGCTTATTAGCGCGTTTATTATAAAGCAGGGGACGTGTTGAGCCGCTTTTCTGAGCAGCGCGCCGCTTCCGTCCATAAACACCGAACCTATGAATATTATCGCGTCCGCGTTTTTCGACAGGAGCATGTGTATCGAAGTTTCTTTTTCTTCGATGCTTTCGCCCGTGCACGACAGGATAATGTCGTAGCCGTAGATCTTGAGCCGCTTTTCGAGCACGGAAACGCTCTTTGCGTAGTAAAGGTCGTCTATGTTACAGCATACAAGACCGATAAGTTTGAAACTTCCGCCTTTCGAGAGCGATTTCGCGGCGGCGCTCGGAGTATAGCCCACGCGCGAAATGACCGCTTCTATCTTTTCGGCGGTCTTTTTGCCCACGTAGCCAGATTTGTTCATATAGCGCGAAACCGTGGCTATCGATACGTCGGCTTTTTTGGCAATATCGTAAATGTTCATGAAAAAACGGTTTCCTTTTGATTGACAAATTCCGGCTTATGTGATAGCATAAATATAAGGCGGTGTGTAACCGCTTACATAACAATTATAGTATAGCTTGCTCCAAAAGTCAAGCGATATGAAAGGATAGGTGGTGTATAAAATGAAAGTCGAAGAATACGTCGAGAAATACAGACTTATACCCGTAGTCGTATTGAACGATATCTCGGAAGTTACTCCGAAAATGAGCGCGCTTATCGAAGGCGGTCTGCCGATCGCCGAAATAACGTTCAGAACGGCTTGCGCGAAAGAAGCTATCGCGAAAGCGTCGAAAGAGTTTCCCGAAATGCTCGTCGGCGCGGGTACCGTCATAAACGGCGCTCAGTGCAAGGAAGCCGTTGCCGCGGGCGCAAAATTCATAGTAAGCCCCGGATTTTCCGACGAAGTGCTCGACGAGTGCGAAAAGGCGGGCGTTCCGTACTTCCCGGGTTGCGTTACGCCGACGGAGATTATGCACGCTGTCTCGCGCGGCTTGAAAGTGTTGAAGTTTTTCCCCGCGCAGGTGTACGGCGGCTTGAAAGCGATAAACGCTCTCGGCGCGGCGTTCCCGTCTGTAAAGTTCATTCCCACGGGCGGAGCCGACAACACGAATCTCGCGGAATTTCTTGCGAATCCGAAGATCTACGCGGTCGGCGGAAGTTTTATGATGAAAGGCGATATTAAGGAAAATACCAAGCAAGCAATGAAAATAGTAAAGGAGAGTAAATAATATGAAAGCAGTTACGTTCGGCGAGCTTATGTTAAGACTCGCACCCGAAGGATATTACAGATTTGTGCAAGCCGACAAGTTCGGCGCTACGTTCGGCGGCGGAGAAGCCAACGTTGCGGTTTCGCTCGCGAACTACGGAATAGACGCGGCGTTCGTTACCAAACTGCCCGCGCACGAAATGGGTCAGGCGGCGGTAAACTCTCTTAGAAAGTTCGGAGTAGATACGTCGAAGATCGTCCGCGGCGGCAGGAGAGTCGGCATATACTTCGTCGAAAAAGGCGCGAGCCAAAGACCGAGCAAAGTCATCTACGACAGAGCCGGTTCGGCGATCGCGGAGTGCGACGAGAGCGATTTCGATTTCGATAAAATTTTGTGCGGCGTCGATTGGTTCCACTTTACGGGCATTACTCCCGCGCTGTCGGACAACGCGTACAAGGCTTGCCTTAAAGCGTGCGAAGCGGCTAAACGAAACGGCGTTACCGTTTCCTGCGACCTGAATTACCGCAAAAATCTCTGGTCGCGCGAAGAAGCGAAGAAGAAGATGACTTCGCTCATGAAGTACGTAGACGTCTGCATCGCGAACGAAGAAGACGCGAAAGACGTGTTCGGTATCGAAGCCGAAAATACGGATATAACTTCGGGCAAGATCTCGCACGACGGCTATAAGTCGGTAGCGAAAAAACTGAAAGACGCGTTCGGTTTCAGTTGCGTAGCGATAACGCTCAGAGAGAGCATTTCGGCGTCCGACAACAATTGGGCGGCTATGCTGTATGACGGCAAAGATTATTTCTTCTCGAAGAAGTATCCCGTTCATATAGTGGACAGGGTCGGCGGCGGCGACAGCTTCGGCGCGGGTCTTATTTACTCTATGCTGAACAAGTTCGAACCGCAAAAGGCGATAGAGTTCGCAGTTGCGGCAAGCGCGCTGAAACACTCGATAGAAGGCGACTTCAATCTCGTTTCCGTGGACGAAGTGAACAAGCTCGCGGGCGGCGACGGCTCGGGACGCGTTCAGAGATAAATATTTACAAAGATAAATATAAAAGGTCGACTTTCGCGGGCGTGTACCGCGAAAGGACGCCTTATTGAGTTCGTCCGACTCGGGTCAAGCAAGCGAAAGCGTAGCGCCGAGTCGCGTTTGGACGAAAACGCGCAGATATTATCTGCGCGTTAAATTCGCCGATTTCAGATCGGCGTTTTTTGTTGCAAAAACGCACGCCATGGTATATAATATGAAAATCGGAAATTTTTTTTCGGGAGAGCTTGACCTTTATGAAACAGATACGCGCGGCAGTACCGACGCAAATAAACGAATACCATGAATTCGTATCGTTTTTCGATTTTCACGGCAAGAAAGCCACGCTGAAAATAAGCAGCGAAACGGATTACTGCGCCTACGTGAACGGTGAGATCGCGGGTTACGGACAGTACGGAGATCTGCCCGGCTACAAGGTTTACGACGAGATCGATATAACGCCGCTCGTAAAAAACGGCAAAAACGTTCTTGCGGTCCGCGCATTCTTCGAGCATGCGTTCAACGCGCACTACACCGAAAAGGGTTGCGGACTTGCATTCGAAGTTTCGGACGGAGAAAAGACGCTTTGCGAAAGCGACGAAAACACTTTGTCGCGCGTTTCGCCTACCTACAAGGGCGGAGAGAGCATGCCGCTTATGACCGTTCAGCTCGGACATACTTATCTTTACGATTTCCGCGCGCAAGACGGCTTCGAAAACGGCGAAGATCTCGGTTCGTTCGCACCGTCCGAAGTCCTGAAAACGGAAACGGAATTTTTCCCGCGACCCGTCGCAAAGCTCACGGAAAAGAAAAACACGGCTTACGTTATAAGTTCGGGCGAGTATACGTTCGACGGCAAGTACGCCACCGCGGCGGAAAAAATGCAGTATGCCGAAATAACCGAAGCGGAAGAAAACTTCGCTTTGCCTTCCGAGTGCGGCATAACTTTCGGGAACGGTAAAAATATCTATGTTCTCGCAGATATGAAAGACGAGAAAACGGGCATACCTACTTTCGATATAGAAGTTCCGGACGACTGCTACATGGCGGTCGGATACGGCGAACACATAATAGACGGTCGCGTGCGCTCGTACGTATGCGGGCGGCATTTTCAGTTCGAATTCATGCTTAAAAAAGGTCGCAACCGCTTTGTCGGTCCTTTCCGCCGTATGGGAATGCGCTACATGAGCTTGTTTTTGGAAAGTCCGCGCGCGAAGATATACGATTTCAACGTGATCTCCACCGATTATCCCGTCGTCGAAAAGGAAAGGAAAAAGTTTGCCGACGCGAGATTGCAGGAGATATACGACGTTTCGGTCAAGACGCTGAAAGTCTGCATGCACGAGCATTACGAGGACACGCCTTGGCGCGAACAGGCTCTGTACGCCATGGACAGCCGCAATCAGATGCTTTGCGGTTACTACGCGTTCGAAGGTTTCGCTTTCCCGCGCGCGTCGCTCGATCTGATGTCGAGAAATATCCGCGACGACGACGTTTTCACCATAACTACGCCGACGACTCGCGACGTGATGAACATAAACATACCGAGTTTTTCACTCGTGCAGTTCTGCGCCATGGAAGACTACATGAACTATTCGGGCGACAAGTCGCTGTTTGCGGAGCATGAAAGCAAGTACCGCAGGGTCATGGAAAAGTTCATTGCTCTGCGCGACGGAAACGGGCTTATAAAACCGTTGAGCGGCAAAAAATATTGGAATTTCTACGAGTGGACGGACGAGCTTGACGCAATGGCGCACTTCGGCACGCCCGATCAGCCCGACCGCTACGACGCGCCGCTCTCGGCGTTCTTCGCAATGGCGCTTAAAAGCATGGTGAATATGCTGAAAGCCGTTTCGCATTACGGCGGAGAGTACGACGCGGTTCTGTCCGAAGCGGTAGCCGCAGTCGATAAATTTTTCGACGAACGGAAAAATTGCTTTGCGGACTTTATGGAAACGGACGGAACGCTTCGGCATTACAGCGAACTTACGAACAGTCTTTGCGCGCTCGTAAGTAAGAGAAAAGCCAACGTTTCGGCGGCTCTTAAAGCTCTCTGCGAGAAGAACGACCTTATCGGCATAACGCTCAGCCACAGCATTTTCAAGTTTTCCGCACTGCTTACGGCGGGCGATAAATACCGCGACTATATAATAAGCGAAATCAAGCGCGTATGGGGCAGAATGCTCGACGACGGCGCGAGCACGTTCTACGAAGACGAACTCGGCGCGGCGGCGTTCGACGATGCGGGCAGTCTGAGCCACGGTTGGAGCGCGGTCCCCGTTTATATACTTAATTTGATTGCGGACCTAGCGGAAAAGTGATAGAATATATGCAACGGAGATCTCGGAATTTTTATGAGAATAGATAAGATACTTTCTGAAAAACGCACGCTGTCGTTCGAAGTCTTTCCGCCGAAGAAAGCGGAAACGGAAACCGATAAACTTTTCGATACGATAAGAAACCTTAAAGCGCTCGATCCAGACTTTATAAGCGTAACGTACGGCGCGAGCGGCTCGAACAGTCGAAACGCGGCGGAGATAGCGGGCTTTATCAAGAGCGCAGGGGTCGAACCGCTCGCTCATCTGACGGGCGGACCGAGTTCTCCCGCGGATATAGACGCGGCGGCGGAAAGATTTCTGTCGCTCGGGGTCGAAAACGTGCTTGCGCTCCGCGGGGACAGACCGCAGGATTTCACCGACGAATACTGCAAGCATTTTCCGCATGCGACCGACCTTATGAAATATCTCGGCAAATACGGTTTTACGCTCGGCGCGGCATGTTATCCCGAAGGTCATTCC
>DBEXQE010000014.1:0-2420 GCA_048167245.1 Christensenellales bacterium
TCCATAGTCGGTCCGAATCCTATCCCTTTGAAAAGGCTGCCCATATGGTGACCGATAAGATTGCCCGTAGCGTCGCCCTGAATTACTTTCGCGGACGTTTTGCCGCCGCAGACCGCCTTTACGGCAAAATGCGAAAAACCGTTTTCGGAGTTTTTGTTCGGGCGGTTGAAAATCTCCCAATCCACGAGTCTGCCGTTGCCCGCAAGTCCTATGCTCCCCGTGCCTATGCCGCCGAGAGGAAAAGAAATTTTATCGAGTTTTCTGCCGCTGTATTTCATACCGCCGTTTTCCGCCTTTCGTATTGTATTTTCGCCTATATTTTAACATCGAAACGAAAAAAGTCTATCTAATGCCATAACTTTTTTGGCTTTCGACCGAATTTTCAAAAATGTAAAAAGAACTTTTCGTTCAAAGCCAAGTTCAGAATATCGCCGATAAAGCTCCGAGAACAAAGCGCGAAAAAGCGCCGACCCGTATCGGCCCGACGCTTTTTTCGATAGAGCGCTTGTTTTTACGCGTTTGTTTCGAACACAGCCATAAGGGTTACGTCTTTCGTTATATAGAGTTTGGTTATATCAACGAGTTGTTCGCCGACTGCCCAACCTATAAACGTTTTGCCGTCTACGACGGGCTCCGTTACGGCAGCAATCGTTCCGCGATAAGCGACTTGCTGCTCTTGGATAGCATCCGTTCCTTCGCCTTCGAATGTAACGGTATATTTCGCGTCGACAGGATTGCCGCTAAGCCGTGCATAAGCCTCTTGCGACATATACGTTATGTTATCGTAATATACTGTGCAGTCCGAGGAGATCGTAGGATTTGCAATCGAAGGTGACCAAACACGTCCATCCGCCAAACTGTAGGGCAGGTTTTTGTAATCGATAATTACTGTATTCCATTGTTCATCTGCAAAAGCCGTCTCTTCGAATTCCGAATTTATGACTTTGATATATTTTTTGTTGAATTTTTTAGTATCGGCACTTAACCCGTAACCGCCGCCACTGATGCCCGCACTCGAGTCATCAAAATACTCATATCCGCCGATCAAAGTGCCTTTCGACGCTTTTACTTCAAACATCAAAACGCCGTCGGTAATATCGGTATATGCATAACCTTTATTCAGATATTTATTTAAGCGCAATATACCTCCGTGAGTCTCCCAAATATCACCGGGATCGCTCGCCGGTACAGTGAATCTGATAACGTCGGTGCGGCCGTCAAACGAAGAAAGCATTGTACGCGTACCTTTATGATTAATAACGCTCTGCGAGTTATCGAACTGCTCGTTAAACTCTTTCGTTCCTATCGTAACTACGGAATTATCCACTTTTGCCTTTACGCTGTATACGTATTTATCCGTCGTGATATTCAGAGCTACTTCCTTGTCGGAAATAGCCGTTTTGGGAACGGAAAGTCCCGCCGAGGTAGATAAAACGGTACCGCTCGCAGTTGCCACAGTCTGTACTTCGCTGTCGGCTATCTGAACTTCGTAAGGCAGTTCTATGTATGCCTTATCGGACGGAGTTTGCTCATACGCATCGCGCGTAGGATCTATTTTAGCCTTTTCGGTAACGGTTATGGTTTCTTTTACGACTTCTACGTCGATGTCGATTTCGACTTCGGTACTACCCGAATTATACTTTGCCTTTACGACGGTAGAACCGAAACCTTGCGCGGTTATCGTGCAAACATTATCGTTCTTTTCAACGGTAACCACATCGGTGTCGTCGGAAACGAACGTAAGACCCGTATAGTCCGTTACGTCCGCGCCGTTCAACTTTAATTCGGTAACGGTCACGCTGCCCGTCTTTTCATACTTGCCGCCGCTTTTGAGCGGGTGTGCGGTGAGCGTAAAGCTTTGCGCGCTTACGGCAAAATCGATATCGTCGATAACTTTTACGGGCACTTTGACGGAGTTGTCATATCCGCCGGCAGAGTACGAAACCGTTATTTCAGCCGATCCGATTGCGACTGCCGTTATAACGCCTTGCGCCGAAACGGTCGCTACCGACGTGTTCGAACTTTGATAGGTGCAAGTAACGGCGAGCGTGTGTCCCTTTATCTTGATTTTGGGAGCGAGCGTCACCGTAGCGTTCTTTATCATATTGCGCTGCGTAAGATCGAGTTCACAAACGGGTACGTTGCTCGACTTGGATACGGTTACGACAAAATCGGTCTTGTCGGAGCCGACTTTTGCGCTGACCGTCGCCTCGCCTATGCCTACGCCCATAATCTCGCCGCCGTCGGACACGATAACTATTTTGTCGTTAGACGTAGTCCATTCGGTCACGGTTCCGTCAACCGTCAACGTGCGCGTTTCGCCAAAGCCGATTGCAACCGATTCGGCAGTAGGCTCCGGATCGGAATCCGGCGCGGGAGTCGTTCCCTCGGGCTTTTTGCAGCCGATCAATGCGAGCGAG
>DBEXQE010000015.1:0-1949 GCA_048167245.1 Christensenellales bacterium
GGATCATGATCTCGGGAACTATCTTCCAGTCCTTATGCTTCTTTTGGACGTTTATAGCCGCCTTTATTACGGCTTTCGTCTGCATAACGGCGATCTCGGGATACGTTACCGTAAGACGGCAACCGCGGTGTCCCATCATCGGGTTGAACTCGTGGAGCGAATTGATTATTTCCTTTATTCTCTTGACGCTCTTGCCCTGAGCCTTAGCCAAAGCCGCGATATCGGCTTCGTCGGTCGGAACGAATTCGTGGAGCGGCGGATCCAGGAAACGTATGGTTACGGGATAGCCGCCGAGCGCTTCGAATAAGCCTTCGAAGTCGGCTTGTTGCATGGGTTCTATCTTTGCAAGAGCGGCTTCGCGTTCTTCTACCGTGTCGGAGCAGATCATCTCGCGGAACGCGCCTATGCGGTCGGGTTCGAAGAACATATGCTCGGTACGGCAAAGACCTATGCCCTGCGCGCCGAACGAAGCTGCCTGTTTAGCGTCGTTCGGAGTGTCGGCGTTGGTGCGAACTCCCATAGCCTTGAACTTATCGGCGAGCGCCATAATGCGTCCGAAGTAACCCGAGTTCGGGTCTGCGGGAACCGTTTTTATAGCGCAGTCGTAAATATTTCCCGTCGAGCCGTCAAGGCTTAACGCGTCGCCTTCGCGGAACGTTTTGCCCGCGAGTTCGAAATACTTTTCTTCTTCGTGCATCTTTATATCGCCGCAACCGGATACGCAGCACGTTCCCATGCCGCGCGCTACGACCGCCGCGTGCGACGTCTGTCCGCCGCGAACGGTAAGTATGCCCTGCGCGTACTTCATGCCTTCGATGTCTTCGGGGCTCGTTTCAAGGCGAACGAGAATAACTTTCTTGCCTTTCTTGCCCTCTTCTACGGCGTCTTCCGCCGTGAACACTATCGTTCCGGTAGCCGCGCCCGGGGACGCCGCGATACCTTTGCCGACAACGTTGTTCTTGTCTGCGGCTTTGAGCGCCTTTGCGTCGAACTGCGGGTGCAGAAGCATATCGAGCGATTTCGCGTCTATCTGCATAACGGCTTCTTTCTCGGTTATCATGCCTTCGTCGATAAGGTCGCACGCGATCTTGATAGCCGCCGCCGCAGTACGCTTTCCGTTACGCGTCTGCAACATATAGAGTTTCTTGTTCTCGATCGTGAACTCCATATCCTGCATATCGCGGTAGTGATCTTCGAGAGTTTTGCAGACTTTTTCGAACTGAGCGAACGCTTCGGGGAATACGTCTTTCATCTGCTCGATCGGCATCGGGGTGCGAACGCCCGCAACGACGTCTTCGCCCTGCGCGTTAACGAGAAACTCGCCCATAAGACCTTTTTCGCCCGTAGCGGGATTACGCGTGAACGCAACGCCCGTACCCGAGTCGTTGCCCATGTTTCCGAACGCCATCATCTGAACGTTTACCGCGGTACCCCAGCTGTACGGAATATCGTGGTCCATGCGGTAGATATTCGCGCGCGGATTGTCCCAGGAACGGAACACCGCCTGGATCGCGCCGAAGAGCTGTTCTTTCGGGTCGGTCGGGAACTCTTTCCCTATCTTCTTTTTGTACTCCGCCTTGAACTGCGAAGCGAGTTCTTTAAGGTCGTTCGCGTCGAGTTCCACGTCCTGCGTTACGCCCTTTTTCTCCTTCATGGCGTCGATGAGCTGTTCGAAATACTTTTTGCCGACTTCCATAACGACGTCGGAATACATCTGAATGAATCTGCGGTAGCAGTCCCAAGCCCAACGGGGATTGCCCGATTTTTTCGCAATGACTTCGACGACTTCTTCGTTAAGACCCAGGTTCAGAATGGTGTCCATCATGCCCGGCATGGACGCGCGCGCGCCGCTGCGTACCGAAACGAGCAGCGGATTCTGTTTGTCGCCGAACTTCTTCCCTACGAGTTTTTCGAGCTTGTCGATATACTCCATTATTTCGGCTTGAATG
>DBEXQE010000016.1:0-7021 GCA_048167245.1 Christensenellales bacterium
AGAATGACAAGGCGCAACCCAAGGCGGCGGAGAACGGTGCGGATTTTCGCAACAGTTGACACGCAAGCGACGGAGTGTACTTAGACGTACTCGACGGAGCTTGCGCGGCAAACGTAGCGGAAAGACGTGCCGTTCTCCGCCGCCGGACTATTCGAAGTCGACGACAGTCGCCCACCTCATCAGAAAATCTTTTTCTTCGGGGTTGCCCTTTACGAGCTGACTTGCGGCTACTATCGAGAGCCACTTATCTACGTATTGGCGCGCGGTGTCGCTCTTTTTGCAGAAAAGGCTCATGTATTTTTCGGCTACGTCTTCCTTTCCCGCAAGGCAGAACCTAAGGTACGTTCTCGCGGCGTCGCCAGACGCGTTGCCCTGCGTTGCGTGCGACCAGTCTATTATGTAGTCTTTGCCGTCGTCGCCGACTATGATATTGCTCGGGATAAAGTCGCCGTGGCAGAGTTTGTTGTGCTTGGGCGTTCCGTCTACGCGCATATGGAGTTCGTAGCGCGTCGTCGCGTCCAGCCCGCTCGTGCTGATCTTGCGGTTCATTTTGTCTTTGAGCTTAGTTAAAAGCGGACACGTTTTCTTTTGGACTTCGAGCTGAATGTCGACGAACTTGTTTAAGTATTCGTCGAATTTATTCGGATTTTCGTCCATGAGCTGTTCGAGCGTCTTGCCTTCTATAAATTCCGTTACGATAGCCCATTTGCCGTCTATCTTCTCGACTCCGTCGATCTTCGGAACGTTGAGCCCCGTTTCTTCGACGCGCGCCTGATTCAGCGCTTCGTTGAGTATATCCGACTTGGAATAACCCTCGTCGAAAAGTTTCACGCAGTAATCCCCGCTGCGGTAAACGGCTTTCTTCTCTCTTTTTACTATGAGTTTGCCGAGTTCCATGATCATTTGACCTCCTTACCGTAATAAACTTTAAGATACATTTCTTTGATCTCTTTCATGAGCGGATAACGCGGGTTCGCGCCCGTGCATTGGTCGTTGAACGCGTCTTCCGTCATCTGATCCAAATTGTCAAGGAACGCTTTTTCGTCTACTTTCGCTTCCTTTATCGTCATGGGCAGATTGAGCGATTTTTTGAGTTCGTCGATCTTCTTGATGAGTTTTTCGACTTTCTCGTCGTCGTTTTTGCCTGTAATTCCGAGCATTTCGGCTACGTCGGCGTAACGGCGCTTTGCCTGCGGGTACTTGTACTGCGGGAACGTACCCATTTTCGCGGGAGCTTCGGCGCTGTTGAACCGTATTACTTCGTCTATCATCAGAGCGTTCGCAACGCCGTGCGGCAAGTGGTGATACGAGCCGAGTTTATGCGCCATCGAGTGGCAGACGCCGAGAAAAGCATTCGCAAACGCCATGCCCGCGAGAGTGGACGCGTTAGCCATTTTCTCGCGCGCTTCGGGGTCGCTTCCGCCGTTGTCGTACGCGCGTTTCAAGTAGTCGAATATTATTCTTATCGCTTCTTTCGCTATGCCGTTCGTGTAGTCCGTAGCCATTACCGACGCTATCGCTTCGAGCGCGTGGGTAAGAGCGTCGATACCCGAAGCCGCCGTAAGTCCTTTCGGGATATTCATCATAAGGTCGGCGTCGATTATAGCCATGTCGGGCATGAGTTCGTAGTCCGCAAGCGGGTACTTGGTGTGCGTCTTTTCGTCGGTGATAACGGCGAACGGAGTTACTTCCGAACCCGTGCCGGCGGTCGTCGGAACGGCGATGAAGTACGCTTTGTCGCCCATGTGCGGGAACGCCGCGACTCTCTTTCTGATATCCATGAAGTCCATGGCAAGGTCTTCGAACTTAACTTCGGGGTGTTCGTACAAAACCCACATTATTTTACCTGCGTCCATTGCCGAACCGCCGCCGACGGCTATTATAACGTCGGGCTTGAAACTTGCCATTGCCTTTGCGCCTTCTTCCGCGCAAGCGAGCGTCGGGTCGGGAGCTACGTTGAAGAACGTCGTGTGCGAAATTCCCATTTCGTCGAGCCTGCTCGTGATCGCTTTCGTGAAACCGCTTTCGAACAGGAACGTATCGGTTACTATGAACGCGCGCTTTTTGTTCATAAAGTCTTTAAGCTCGCGGATAGCAACTCCCAGGCAACCTTTTTTGAAATAAACCTTTTCGGGCGCTCTGAACCAAAGCATGTTTTCTCTCCTTTCGGCAATAGTCTTTATATTGATAAGGTGTTTTACTCCTACGTTCTCGGATACGCTGTTTCCGCCGTAAGTTCCGCAACCGAGCGTCAGCGAAGGCGCGAGTTTGAAGTTGTACAGGTCGCCTATGCCGCCCTGCGAACTCGGCGTGTTGATAAGAAGACGGCAGGTGCGCATCGCATTCTCCCACTTCTCGATCTTTTCCTTTTGCGTTACGGGGTCGATATACAGCGAAGAAGTATGCCCCAGTCCTCCGTCTTCTATGAGCCGAGCGGCTTTCCCGACCGCGTCGTCGAAATCTTCCGCCTTGTACATCGCAAGTACGGGACTGAGCTTTTCGTGCGCGAATTCTTCGGAAAGGTCTACGCTTTCGACTTCGCCAATAAGGACCTTAGCCGTTTCGGGAACTTCGAAACCGGATAAGCGCGCTATCGTTGCGGCGGACTGACCGACTATCTTCGCGTTCAGCGCGCCGTTTATGATTATCGTTTTGCGGACTTTTTCGGTCTGCTCCGCATCAAGGAAGTATGCGCCGCGGTAAGCGATCTCCTTTTTGAATTTGTCGTAAACGTCTTTGAGCACGATAACGGACTGCTCGGACGCGCAGATCATACCGTTGTCGAACGTTTTAGAGTGAAGTATCGAGGACGCCGCCGTCTGAATATCGGCAGTGCTGTCTACGATAGCCGGAGTATTGCCCGCGCCGACGCCGACGGCGGGTTTACCGGAGCTGTACGCCGAACGGACCATTCCCGGTCCGCCCGTGGCGAGTATAAGATCGGCTTCTTTCATGACCTGCGTAGAAAGCTGAACGCTCGGCTCGTCTATCCAGGCGATGATGTCTTCAGGCGCGCCCGCTTTGACAGCCGCGTCGAGAACTATCTTAGCCGCCGCGATCGTTGACTTTTTCGCTCTCGGGTGCGGGCTGATTATAAGCGCGTTGCGCGTCTTTAACGCGAGCAATGACTTGAAAATCGCAGTGCTTGTGGGGTTGGTAGTAGGGATAACGGCGGCGATAACGCCGACGGGTTCGGCGATCTTCGTTATTCCGAACGCTTCGTCGCGTTCCAGAACTCCGCACGTTTTCACGTTTTTATACGTGTTGTAAATGTATTCGGACGCATAGTGGTTCTTGATGACCTTGTCTTCCACAACGCCCATACCCGTTTCTTCGACCGCCATTTTCGCGAGCGGTATTCTCTGCTTGTTCGCCGCAAGCGCAGCCGCTCCGAATATAGCGTCTACTTGCTCCTGCGTGTATGTAGCGAACTTTCTCTGCGCCTTGCGCACCTGCTCGATGCGCCTTTTCAGCGTTTCTTCGTCGTTAACGATTTCTGCCATTTCCCTTGGGATCTCCTTATATTATTTAGAGTATATTACTATTATATCCCATTCTCGAAAATATTCCAAACGCTCGCGCTATAATTTCATATACGCATTTTTCATATAGGTATAAGTATAAGTTATGTGGTTGTAATTATATAACGCCGCACAGCAGCATAAGCACGGGTACGGTGATAAAACTCAGAACGGAAGTTAAAAGAGTCGTTTTCGCGGCGAACGCACTGTCGACGCCGTACTGCTCCGACAGCAGAACGACTATCGTCGCCGACGGCATTGCCATTAGAATGTACAGAGTTATCACGGTCGTATTATCGAGCGGGCAGAAAAGTCTGAACAACAGCAGTATCCCGAGACTCAAAAGCGGCACGGCGATGAGTTTTACAGCCGACGCGAAGTAGAGCCTAAGATCCGTAAACAGTTCCTTTAATTTGACCGACGCAAGGCGTATGCCGAGTACCGTCATCGACACGGGCGAAGTCATATTCGCGAGAAAGTCGAGCGGGATCATTACTTCTTTCGGCACGGCGGCGTTCGTGAAGAAAAGCGGCAGAGCGACTACGAGCGCGACGGTCGGCGGGTTCAACAGCGCCTTTTTCAGACTTATGTGCTTTTTCTCGCCCGTTATCACGAACACGAGAAGCGTCCAGGCGAGCAGATTGAACACTATGACGAACACGTTGCAGTACAGAACGGGCGTCGGGTCGCTCGGGAAAAGCGCCTGCAAAAACGGGATCCCCATGAACGCGCAGTTGCTGAAAACGGCGGCTCCTATGCTCGCGCGGCGCGCAACTTCGTCGCGGACGCCCTTGAATACGAGCGCGCACAAAAGCGTAAAGCCGATAAGGAATATAAAAGCAAACAGCACGACGAACCCGAGATTTTTGAGAAGCTCGGGCGTGTACTCGGACTTTATAAACGACTGGACCGTAAGAAAAGGCTGACACACGTATAAAAGAAATACGGTGAAAGCCTTGGAAGAATCCTGCGGCAAAAGTCGCGTTTTGACCAATATGTATCCCGGGAGCGCGAGCGCCACGAGAAGCGAAATGCTTATAAGCGAAGTTACGAAGTACATTGTTATTTTGCGTCTTCGACGTTTTCGTCGGCTTTTTCCTTTTCGGTATCCGAGGGCGCATAAAAATCGTCTGCGGCGGCGTCTTCGACGCTTTCGTTAGGGGTACCGTTCTCCCCGTCTTTCGGTTCCGTATCTTTTCCCGTTTCCGTCCCGTCGCTTTTCGGCTCGACTTCGATAAGGTCCATATATCCCGAATTAGCCTTGACGAGAATAAAGCGCGAAACGAGCGCAAATCCGAAAGCGCAAACCATAAGACACAGACCGGCTATCGCGAACCCGTCGCGCGCGAACGCGACTATCACGCACTGCTCGACAAGGAAATACAGCATTACTGCCGTAAAGACTTCGCAAGTTACGAACGTGAATTTATTGTCGTATCCGTAGCGGGGTGCTTTGCTTTTAAGAACCACCTTTTGGATCTTGTACTTGCGGTTGTCCTGAAAAAGCATATACAGCACGAAAATAAGTCCCGCTATGTTCAGCATGGAAAACCAGAACGTCAGCGACTTATGCGAATCGTGCCAGCTCGCGTCCGACGGCAGAAACGTCGCGATGATCAGAAACGTCATCGACAGCATGAAAAAAGTGCTTTTCTTCACCTGAAACGCTTTGAGTTCTTCTTCGCTCCTGCGCGAAACGTATCTGTCCTGCTTTTCTATATCTATTTCCGGTTTACTCTTTTTTGCCATCGCGCTTACCCTTCCAGAATTTCGCTTCCTTGTCGTTGCCGACGGACGCGTAATATTTTTCGAGCGCGACTATACTTTCCGCGTTGCCCGAAACGGCGCTTCCCGTCAGAAGATCCACGGCGTACTCTTCGTCCACGCCGAGCAGAAGTTCGGCGAGCCGCGCTACGTTGCTTTCGTCGCCGAGTTCGTAGCCGCGCAGATAGAGTTCGAGCGCCTTGTCGTTTATGCTCTCTTCGTCGTAGAACTTTCCGAGTTCCACGCAAGCCCGAGCATGCCCGAGCGTCGCGGCGAACGTGAAAAATTTTCTCGCGTCGCGCAGGTCGCCGTTTTCCTTGTATCTTCTCCCTGTTTCGAAAAGAGCGTCTTTATCGTCCGCGTCCGCAAGCGGTTTCAACTGTTCGTCGGTATAATTCGTGTAATCAGCCATGTCCCCGTTCTCTCCCGTTTACGAATGTGCGCGGATAAACTCGATAAGCGGCGCGTTGTTGTCTTCTTCCGCGTGTTCGAGAATAGTTTTGCCCTTGTACCTGTCGCCGAGCGTATAGCCGCGGGAGAGCAGAAATTCAAGGCTTTTCGTCCCCTTGCCGTAAGCGGCTCTGCACGCTTTTTCCAAAAATTCGGGTTTGCCCGAAAAATCGTAGCCCGTCTTGTCGAGAATAGTCAGAACTTCGAAGTAGCCTTCGTACACGGCTTGCGCGACCGCTCTGTCCGACGGGATACGGAAATCCGTATGCTCGATAAAGTATTCCATAACGCCCCATTCGCCCGTAGAAACGCAAAGGTCGAACGCGGCTTTGTCCGCCCATTGTTTATGCTTTTCTATGAACGCGAGCATATCCGCGTAGCCGCCGTTGACTATCTCGAATATGATCCTTAGATAGATGACCGAAACGACTTCGCGCTCGGTAAGATAATATCTCTCCATGAGCGCGTAAATTTTGTCGAGCCTGCCGTTTACCGCCATATTGTTGATATACGGCGTGAACAGCGTCATATAATCGCCCGTTTTGGAATTCGCAAGGTCGAGAATTTCGAAAAATTCGGGTTCTTTCTCGTCGGTAAAACCCTTGTAGTCGCACATGGTCGATATGTAGGTGCGGGCGATCTCGGGCGCGAGCGCTCCGTGTTCGATAAGGTACTTTACAAGATCGAACCTGTGAAGTTTGGTAGCCCAATACAGCGGGCGCGAATTGCCGTAGTTTACGTCCGCGCCGTTTTGAAGCATGGTGTCTATGCTCTCGATCGAATAATCGGCGGACTTACATTCGGCAACGAGCACGTCGCCGAGCGCTTTGGCTCTTTCTTTGTCGAGTTGGGTCTGCTTATCCATTTATTTCACCTTATTTTTCTTTCTTATCTCCGCACGCTCTTTTCCGCGTTCGAATTCTTCGGCTTGTTCTTCGGTTTCGATAACGAGCGGCGGGACGGGCGCGGGCTTGCCGTTTCCGTCGAGCGCGACGGCGATCACGTACGCAACGTTTATGAGCTCTTTTCCGTTCTCGCCGACTCTTTCGCGGAACGTTTCGACTTTGACTTCGAGCGAAGTCCTGCCAACGTATGTTACTTTTCCGCGCACGGTGAGTATTTCGTTCGCAAGCGCGGGGGCAAGGAAATCGACGCTCTCTATTCTCGCCGTGGTTACGTTACAGCCGCAATGCCTGCGCGCGACCACTCCCGCGACGATATCTATCCATTCGACGAGTTTGCCGCCGAAAAGCCAACCCCTGCCGTTAAGGTGCTCGGGGTGCATT
>DBEXQE010000017.1:0-6294 GCA_048167245.1 Christensenellales bacterium
TGTGCTGTATGTTTGCTTTTGCAATGACGGCGTGCGCAGACGACAAAGACGATCCGTCGGTCGTTACGGAAGCGGCATACACCGTAGAGCACTACAAACAGTCGGAAACGGATTATACGCTTGCCGACACCGAAAACAAGACGGGCAAAGTCGGCGAAAAAACAGCCGCGGTTGCCAAAACTTACGTGGGTTTTACGGCAAAGGCGTTTAATCAGGAAACGGTAAAAGCGGACGGAAGCACGGTGGTAAAAATCTATTACGACGCGGAGATCGCGCAGTATACCGTCAATTTCGATTACGACGATACAACGCTCGCCGTGCCCGAAATTACGCAGACGCTCGACGCGGGTTCCGCGCTCACGCCGCCCGCCGATCCCGACAAAGACGGTTTTACGTTTATCGGTTGGGGTGTTTTGCAAGACGACGACACGTATTCGACGACGCCGTTCGACTTTACGGGCAAAACGGTCGACAAAGATTATTCTTTCAAAGCCATATACGAACCCGAAGCCGCTACGGTCGAATACGCCGTAAAGCATTATAAAGAAGACGTAACCGTTACGGGGGGGGGCTCTTATAAATTGATGGAATCCGACACCGAAACAAAGACGGGTAAAGCAGGCGAAAAAACAGCCGCGGTTGCCAAAACCTACGTAGGTTTTACCGCGAAAGCGTTCGATCAAATAACGCTCGCGGAGGGCGCGGAACTCCAAGTGGTCGAGATTTACTACGACGCGAACACTTACACCGTAACGTTCGATCCCGATAACGGAAGCGCGGTAAGTTCTTCGTCGCTCAAATACGGCACGGCTATAACCGCGCCCGACGCCGATCCCGCAAAAACGGGTTATGCGTTCGCCCATTGGGTCAAAAAGATTTCCGACGATACGTACGAAACGACCGCGTTCGATTTCACGAGTAAAACGGTAGAAGGAAATGCCGAGTTCAAAGCCGTTTATACTCCGGCCGAGAATACCGCTTACACGGTAAAGCATCATAAGCAAACAGGTACGGCTCAGGACGGAAGCAAAGAGTATACTATCGCGGAAACGGAAAATAAAACGGGCACTACGGGAGAAAATACGAACGCTGAGGCTAAAACGTACGAAGGCTTTACGGCTCTTACGATAACGCAAAAGCAAATTGCGGCGGACGGCAGTACGGTTGTAGACGTATATTACGATATGTCCGTGCCGACGATAAGCCGCGGCAAGGCGGATCTTTCGATCGTAAGCGGAGCGAAAACGCTTAAATTCGACGGAACGCAAATAGCAGCGAACTATTCCGAAAACGAGTATGATCTCGCGGCTTATATCGGAAACGACGCAAACAACGTATCGGCGGGAGAACATACGTTTACGATGATTGCGTCGGACAGTATAGAACGTTCGGTTATAATAAACGTAGCAAAAGTCGGAACGGCGGACGAACTCGCGGAAGCGGCAGGCAAAGAAAATACGTTTATCGAATTAACGGCGGATATCGACGCGACCGCTCTCAATTGGAGCGGCGTGTCGGGAAAATACGCATACGTTGTAGAGAACTTAAACGGCGTACTCGACGGAAAAGGACATAAACTTACTTTCCGAAAAGATAACGATAATGCGTTCGGACATAATCTCGGATTTTTCCATACCGTTACGGAAGACGCGGTAATACGCAATCTGCAAGTCGACGGCAAAATCGGATATAATGAAAACGACGAAAAATGCAAGGCGGCATTTTCGCGCACGGGTATCGTAGCGTTCCAAAATTCGGGCATTATAGAAAATTGCTATATTGTAGCCAAGGTTAATTTGTCTAAGGGAAACAGTACTGCGCGTTTGGTAACGTCGGTTGGTATTGTTTTCAGAAACAATGCCGGAGGCGTAATGCGCAACCTTATCACGGATTTGAAAGTCGCAACCAATGATTTGGCGCCCGAAAATAATCCCAACGCATATGGGTTTGCTTTTACTAATCAGGGCGGAACTATCGAAAAGTGCGTTACGGTCAGCAACGCAAAGAAAAATAGCGTGCGTATGTGGATGAGTTCTATGATCGGAACGTCCGATTTATTTGTCGATTTCGGCGCGGATTATACGAGTAACGATTGGCCGCAAGCGAGCAAGGCTTACGACGGAAGCGATTTTACCGGATACGATAATGCGGTAAATCAGACGGATAAAAACCGTAAAGACTGCGCGGTTTTCGAAACTTACGACGCCGTTTTGGTAGGCAGCGGTTACGGAGACGCGTACGTAAACAACGTATTTATGAATAATCAATACGCTTCCGTTACGGCGGCAACGGCGCAAGGTTGGTTTACGGGCAGTGCGGCTTGGAGTTTTGATAACAGCAGACTGACGTTCTTCGATACGGAAATTCACGCGCTTGCCGAAGAACTTCCCGCAACGTTTAACCGCGGTATGGTGGAATGGGCGGCGTCCGATACGGCGACTTCGTACAGCGTTACCGTAAACGACGGTACCCCCGAAACGGTAAACGGCACGTCGTTCGATATAGGCGCTTATTTCCGCACGGGCGATAAGACGGACGGAGATTATACGGTAAGCGTTGCGGCAAACGACAACAGCCGCAGATACAGCGTTACGGTTACGCTTAAAAAAGTCGCCGATGCGGATAGCCTTAAAACTGCGGCGGCTTTGGAAAACGCATACATCTTGCTTACCGCCGATATCGATATGTTAGAGCTGGATTGGCAAGGCAGTAATCCGAGATACTTGATAACAAAGAGCCTTAAATCGGTTATCGACGGCAACGGACATAAAATCGAAATAGGATATTATAAGAAAGTAAACGGAAATAACGACCGTGCGCATAACGTAGGCGCAATCGGCACGGTAGAGCAGAACGCCGCAATTAAAAACGTAGTATTCGATTGTTATTACGGTTACGATAAGACAGGAGTGATTGTAGGATCGGGGGCATTTACGCGTTTGGGCGCGGTAGCGTACAAAAATTCCGGTCTTATAGAAGATTGTTATGTTCATTCCAAGTCGTATTTATTTAACGATATGCTTGCAGGTGGACTTGTGGGTTCGGTATATATAAATACGAATACGGGTATTATACGCAATCTTATAACCGAAATAGAATCGTATAATAACAATTTCATGGATACGGCAGGCGTTAAGCCTTATTGCGCATACGGTTTTGCGGTATCCAATCAGGGCGGAAAGATTGAGAACTGCATAACAGTCAACAGCGCGACTGCTACCGGCGGTGCGGATGGAAACGGTAATAAACGTAACGTTACGGTATATGCTTTTATGAGCACGGATATAGGAACTACGAACTTAGATGTCGATTTCGGTCCCGAGGGCGCAACTGGTAAAATCAACGATAAGTCAGGTCAACATAAAGTAATAAGCTATAACGAATACCGTTTTACCGCGAAGAAAGACGACGGCAGAACGAACAGCGCGGTGTTCTTGACTTACGACGATTTGCTCGGTGCGGGAGTAGGAAAAACCGATGCGTTCAAATCGGACGGGTCTTTCGATACCGATAAATTTGACGACGTTTCTGCGGAAACGGCTCGCGGTTGGTTTACGGGCAGTTCGTGGACGTTCGAAAGCGGCGCTCTCAAATTGCTAAATACAACAGTTTATCAAAAACAAGTTGAATAACGGCAAATATTAAATAATAAAAGTCGAACCGAAAGGAGAAAAGCAGTTGCTTTTCTCCGCGGCTCGGCGGAACGATACAAGATAAAAAGGACACGGAAACACTATGGTAATAACGGAACAGGTCGTATATTGCGACGGCGCAACTTATAAACTCGAACCGAGCGCGTTCGAGAAAATGAACCGTCTTTCGGTCGGCGGATGCGTGAACGTCTACCCCGAAAAGAAGCAGGAAATTCTCGGTTTCGGCGGGGCTTTTACGGAAAGTTCGGCGTATAATTATTCGCTTATGAGCAAAGATGAGAAAAAAAGAACGCTTGAACTTTTGTTCGGCGCAAGCGGACTGAGATTTAATTTTTGCCGTATTTGTTTGGGATCTTCCGACTTTGCTTTGGACGAGTATTCTTATATAAAAGACGGCGATTATTCTCTCTCGACTTTTTCGATTGAACGCGATAAAAAGTACGTTATTCCGTTTATTCGCGACGCGCAGAAAGCGGCGGCGGACGAGATATTTTTCTTTGCGTCTCCGTGGTCCCCGCCGGCTTTTTTCAAGACGAGCGGCGTTTTGAAGCAAGGCGGTTCGCTCAAAAAGGAGCATTACGAGCTTTACGCCGAGTATATGGCAAAGTTCGTAGAGGCTTACCGCGCCGAAGGCATAAAGATTTCGGCTCTCACGCTTCAAAACGAACCCGACGCCGCAATGACGTGGGAAAGTTGTAAGTTTACCGCGAAAGAAGAAGCCGAGTTTTTGCTTTGCTTGCATAAAACGCTTGCGGCGCACAATCTCGACGTCAAACTGTTGTTTTGGGATCACAACAAAGGCGATGTATACAATCACGCGAAAGCCGTATACCCCGTCGTAGGCGACAAGGCGTGGGGGATGGGTTTCCATTGGTACGAAGGCAGTCATTACGACGAGTTGAGCTTGGTTAAGCAACTTTATCCCGATAAAGTTCTTATAGAAACCGAATTTTGCTATAATATTACCTACCGCTATAACACATATCGCGCCGAAATTCAAAACAATCTCAATCACGGAGTAAGCGCGATTTGCGACTGGAATATGATTTTGGACGACGACGGCGGACCTTTTCATAACCGCAATGTAGGCGACGACGCGCCCGTTTGTTTTCTCAAAAACGAGAACAGAGTCGAAAAACACGGACTTTACGGGCAAATGTATATGTTTTCGCACTATATAAGGCGCGGCGCGGTAATGCTTCATACGTCGAGTTTCGACGAGGACGTAACCGTGTCCGCGGCATTGAATCCCGACGGAACGATCGTCGTTCAACTGCATACGAAGCGCAGAGAAGCGCAGCAGGTTTCCGTCAAAATCGGATACGAATCGGCTAAGGTAACGGTTCTTCCCGATGCGGTGGTAACGTTAGTCGTTAAAGGAGCTGAAATATAATTTTATGACTGCCAATGAATTTATTTGGGGCAATATCGATAAAACGATAAGAACATACAAAGAAAAAAAAGAGAGTACTTTGCTCTATACTCCTTATCCTTATATGACGCCGTGTGCGGAAGGTGTTTTTCAAGAAATGTATTATTGGGATACTTATTTTACGCACAAAGCGTTGTTCCTTTGCGGGAAAGACAGTCAAGTACTCAACAATATTCTTAATTTCGATTATCTTTTGAAAAAATACGGAAAAATTCCGAACGGCAATCGCGAATATTATCTTAATCGATCTCAACCGCCGTTTTTCGGCTTGATGATTTCCGATTATATCGATTGCGGCGCCGACGGAATTTCCGAAAAAAAGGCGTTCGAAATGCTTGAACGAGAATATTTGTTTTGGATGCAGGCAAGAAAAACAAATAACGGTTTGAATAGATATTCGTGTGATTTGGACGACGAAGCTTGTATAGCGCATTTCGGCGAAATAGGCGAGAGCGATTATGAAAAACGCATCGGAACAATACTCGACAGAACTCCCGAAAAGTGCCGTTCCGTACTTGCCGAGTGCGAGTCCGGTTGGGATTTTTCGCCGCGTTTTCACGGAGATTGCCTTCATTTCAATCCCGTAGATTTGAATTGTTTGTTGTATGCCGACGAAATATTGTTGAGCAAATGGGGAAAAAGCTCGGGACGTGGAGAATACTATGCGGATCGCGCCGTTAAACGCAAGGCGGCTATGAACGATTATATGCTCGCGAGCAACGGCGTTTATTACGATTACGATTTTGCGGATAACAGACGCTCGGATAATTTGAGTTGCGCGAATTTCTTTCCTATGTTCGTAGGGTTAAGCAACGACGTAAACGCGGCAAAGAAAATTCTGAGCGCGTTGGAACGCGACCACGGCATAGTGGCCGCCGTTACGGATAAAAGATGTTATCAGTGGGCGGAACCCAACGGGTGGGCGCCCCTGACTTATATCGCCGTAAAATCACTCGATAATATCGGTATGCGCGACGACGCTTTCAGAATTGCCGAGAAATTTATTTTTTCCATAGATCGAATATTCGAAAAAACCGGTCGGCTTTGGGAAAAATACAATGCCGAAACCGGTGATTTGGACGTTATTTCCGAATACGATCAACCCGAAATGCTCGGCTGGACGGCGGGCGTTTATACGGTGTTGAAAAATTACGTCGAAAAAAAACGGGCGGTTTATAATGCGACGCTATTATAATAACGGATATATTT
>DBEXQE010000018.1:0-2234 GCA_048167245.1 Christensenellales bacterium
GACGACGTGGTCGAAAAGTTCTGCGAAATGTCGATCAAGAACGGTATAGACATTATCCGTATATTCGACGCGCTGAACGACCCCCGCAATATGAGAACGGCTATGGAAAGCACGAAGAAGTACGGCGGAACCGTGGAAGCCGCGATAAGCTATACGACGAGCGATTTCCACACAGTCGACTATTTCGTAAATCTTGCCGTCGAACTCAAAAACATGGGTGCGGACATTATCTGTATAAAGGATATGGCAAACCTTTTGCTTCCGTACAAAGCGTACGAACTCGTTTCGCGCATAAAGGAAAAAGTCGATCTTCCCGTTCACCTGCATACGCACAACACCGCGGGTACGGGCGACATGACGAACCTTAAAGCGATAGAAGCGGGATGCGATATCGTTGACACGGCGCTCTCTCCGCTCGGAAACGGAACGAGCCAACCGTCCACCGAAGCGCTCGTTGCAACGCTCAAAGGCACCGAGTACGACACGGGCATCGACCTTAACGCGCTCAACGAACTCACGACGCACTTCAACAAAGTCGCTCAAAGACTTACCGCGGACGGTTTCCTTTCGCCGAAAGTGCTTAAAGTCGACGTCAACGCGCTTATTTATCAAGTCCCCGGCGGAATGCTCTCCAACCTTATAAGTCAGCTCAAAGAGCAGAACAAGAGCGACAAACTGTTGGAAGTTTTGCAGGAAGTTCCGCGCGTGCGCGCAGATCTCGGGTATCCGCCGCTCGTTACTCCGTCGAGCCAGATAGTCGGAACGCAAGCCGTTCTGAACGTTCTTGCGGGCGAAAGATACAAGATGGTTACGAAAGAAACGAAAGCTATGCTCATGGGCGAATACGGCAAATTGCCCGTAGAACCCGACGCAAAAGTCATAAAGAAGATAATAGGCGACGCGCCGAGAATAACGCACCGTCCCGCGGACGATATAAAGCCCGAACTCGACAAGTACCGCAAGGATATCGAAGAATATTTCGAGCAGGAAGAAGACGTTCTTACGTACGCGCTGTTCCCGCAACTTGCCGTTCCGTTCTTCAAGCGCCGTCTTGCGGCAAAGCAGGGTATAGACAAGACCATTTGCGAAAACGGCACTATGGTCCACCCCGTATGAAAATCCTATTAACAAATGATGACGGTATAGACGCCGTCGGTATCAATGTCCTTGCGGAAGAGTTCCGCAGGGACAATGATATTTTTATGGTGGCTCCCGATTCGGAACGGTCGGCTTTTTCTCATTCGCTGACGATCTCGCGCGGACTTAAAGTCGAAAGAGTCGATAAGGGCAAGGGAGTAACCGCTTACGCCGTGAACGGCACTCCCGCCGATTGCGTTAAAATGGCGATCTTGGAACTTATGAAAGACGGCGCGCCCGACATAGTAATTTCGGGAATAAATAACGGTCCGAATCTCGGGTCGGATATCATGTACAGCGGAACGGTCGCGGCGGCGAGCGAAGGCGCTTACATGGGGATACCGTCCGTTGCCGTGAGCCTTGATTTCTGGAACGCTGACAAAAAGCACTATATTTCGGCGGCGGAATTTCTGCACGGAAAGATCGGAGAAATTTATAAACTGTTCTCGTTCGGCGCGCAGATAATCAACGTGAATTACCCGACTACCGCGCCGTTCAAGGGCGTGAAGTTCGCCAAAATGGGCATTGTGGAATATTCGGATATGTTCCACGCCGACGAAAACGAGCTGTATACGCTCAAAGGCATGCCCGTAGCGCACGGAAGAAACGACGAAGACTGCGACGTGGAGCTTACGAAAAAAGGTTACTGTACTTTTACTCCGCTTTCGATTGACAGGACCGATTACGGGGTGCTCGAACGATTGAAAAACTCGGGCGATATAAAACTATGAAAGTCGTCGTTATAGGGGCTGGACCCGCGGGGCTTATGGCGGCGGGAACGGCAAAAGCCGATGAGATCTTGTTGATAGACGGCAACGAAAAAGTCGGGAAAAAGCTGTACATTACGGGCAAAGGCAGATGCAACGTAACGAACGACTGTACTCCGGACAAGCTCGTTTCGAATATCGTAAATAACCCCAAGTTCTTTATGAGCGCGGCGAACGCGTTCGCTCCCGCGGATACGGTGGAACTTCTGAATTCGCTCGGCGTGAAAACGAAAGTCGAGCGCGGCGGCAGGGTGTTTCCGCTGTCCGACAAATCGAGCGACGTAATATCGGCGCTTCAAACTTACGCCGTAAAAAACGGCGCGGAAATCC
>DBEXQE010000019.1:0-10415 GCA_048167245.1 Christensenellales bacterium
CAGTTTATTTCTATTTTTTTAGTAAGCCAAACACTTCCACGACTAGAAATATTTACCTTTTCGTTTGTATCTCCCGCAACGTATATCCAAATAGATATATGTGTCCATTCGCTGTTATCTTTATAATAATCGGAGTTTCTAAAACTCGACTTCAAATTATATCCGAAACCACTAGTGCTTTCACTATAAGACTTGCTCATTTGCAAAACACCGTTTCTGCCGTTAAAACTTTCGTGCCATACAGCAGTGTCATTTACTTGATTTTTATGCTGGTACCGATACGCCGCTATTTTCGAATCGGGGCTGCCGAAATCTTCTATAACGTTCGCGCCGACTACCGAAACGATTTTGCTTTCGCTGTACTTAACGCCGCCCAAAGTTATGCTCGCGGTTATCGTATACGCGCCCTCCGAGTCGGGAGTGAATTTATTGCCGTCCGTCAACGTTCCGATATTCTCGCCGCTCGGCTTTTTTACCGAGAACTCGAATCCCGTAGTAATATTGCCTTCCGTTGCGGGAACGCTTGCCGAAAGAGTTATCTCCGCGCCCATTTCCACGCCGCCGCCCGTAGTCGCCGAAGCCGCATTTATCGATATTTCGCGCTCGTACGATATTTTGTCGAGATAGATCTTTCTCGCGGGCGTTTCGCTTTCGGCTTCTATCGCAATAAGCGGATTTGTACTGCATTTTGTCTGACTGCCGACTTGATACAAACCGTTATTCGAAAGATACCAAGCGAGCGTTTCTTGCGTTCTGTTACCGGTATTTGTACCCGCGTTAAATAGCGCGTTTTGTTTGGTTATTCTGAATTCCGTCCATTCATTGCATTTCAGCTCGGTTTGAGCCAAATAATTGCCGCACGAAACTTTTACTCTTTCGTTTTGTTCTCCCGCAACGTATATCCGTACGGATATATAATCCCATTCGCCGTTATCGGAATAGAACGTTTCGTCTCTGAAACTCGATTTTATATGGTAAGCGTGTTTCGGCGTATATTGCCATTCCGTAGTCGAACCGCTTTTGCGTTCGCCCGCGAACCAAGCCGACGGACCAAGTTCCAAAACGCCGTTTCTGCCTTGAAAACTTTCGTGCCATACCGCCGTTGCGTTTTGCGTTTTTTTATTTACGTTTCCGAGCGTTTTATCGCCGTATGCCGCGCTTACGGATTCCGCGCTGCCGAAACTTTCTATTTCGTTCGGCTCGGCGATAACGACGTTAGTGCTTTCGGTGCGCAAATAACCGTTAATAACTTTGCTTGCCGTAAGAACGTATGTTCCCGAAATATCGGCTTTGAACGTGTTTCCGTCGAGTTTCGTAAAATCAGCCGAATTCGGCTTTTTGACCGAGAACTCGAAACCGTCCGTCTCCGTGCCTGCGCTTGCCGATACGATTACCGTTCCGTCCGAGCCTACCGAATGAGAAATTTTCATATCGCTTTCGTAGAATATGCCGTCGAGATAAATCTTTCTCGCGGGCGTTTCGCTTTCGGACACTATTGCTATAAGCGAATTAGCGCCGCATTTTTTACCGTCGGCCGACAGCCAGCTCGCAAGAGTCGCCTGATTTCTTTCGCCGCCCTCGGACAAGAACAGCGCGCTCTTTTTGCTTATTCTGTATTCCGTCCATTCGTTGCAATTTATTTCTTTGGGTTCCGTTTCGTATTTGGAACACGAAACAGTAACTTTTTCGCCGCTTTCGCCCGCAACGAACATATGCACGGATATATAATCCCAATTGTCGTTATCGGAATAGAACGTTTCGTCGCGGAAACTCGACTTTATAAGATATTCGTGTTTAGGTCTGTAAACCCATTTCGTATTATCGTCCGATTTCTTTTCGCCGGCATACCACCGCGCGTGCTTCAATTCCAAAACGCCGCTTCTGCCGTTAAAACTCTCGTGCCATACGGCTGTTTCGTTCTGCGTTGCTTTGTTCGCGCCGTACGCCGCTTTTTTGGACGCCGCCGTGTCGAAACTTTCTATTTCGCTCGCATAAGGAACGGAGATAACGTCTATATAAGCCGCTTTTTCTCTTACGGATGTATTTTCGGTCTTTTCAGTACCGTTCCACGCATTGACGCTTATCTTGTATCTGCCGCTTTTGTTCACATTAAAAGAAACGCTCGTATGCTTGGAAACGTAATCCGTTTGAACGTCATCGGCGAGAGCTTCGTCGAAATCCTGCGTAACCGAATTATACCCGAGCCGTTTTACGGAAACCGACGTCGTATAATCTTCGGTTCTGCTGTCAAACGTCATAGCGACCGTTATGTCGTCGCCTACCGTTGCGTTAGGCGCGACCGTACCGAGATTTATGTACGGAGACGCGCTGTCTACCGTAACGATCGTCAACGTTCTCGTCTTTATCACCGACCCGTCGTTTGCGTTTAATGCCGACAGCAAAACCGTATAACCCGTTTTATCCGTTATTTCGAATTCGTTGTTAAGACATTCGACGGCGTTACCCGCATTGTCTTTTAACTCAGCCGAAACGCCGTATACGTTTCCGTCTTCGTCTACCGCGCTCAGATATTCGACGAGCGAGAAATTGTCGCCGTAAACCGCTTCGACGGTTACGTCCGCGAAATCTTTCAGTTTTACGCCGCCGTCGCCGCCTTTTTTACCGCTGCAACCGATAAGCGCCATACACAACGCGCCGATAACTGCTATTACGGCAAATGCAATCTTCTTTTTCATACCTTTATTCTCCCTTATATAATTTATTTACGAAACTTTATATAAACGAATATTGTCTATATACATAACTTTGCTTTCGCCCGTAACGTCGGGATAAACCATTCTTATCTGACCCGCGTCCGAAACGCGTTCGCCGTATCCGTGTTCGTCGTAGAACGCCGCATATTCGTCGTACGCTTTTTTGATATTCTCGTTGGTATCCGAATATCTCGAACTCAGTTTGTCGTCCATCTCTTTTAAGCCGAAACTCCACGTAACCCATTCGCGGGATTTGTTGACAGCAACGGTGGACGAGGCTCTCGACAAAGTGCTGTTATCGCTTTTATAGAAAAAGTTCGCCACATAAAATTCTCCGACGTCGAAATCGCAATACACGTCGTACGCCAAGCGATAGTCTTTCCATTCATCTACGGGAATTATCGGACGGGCGGAAGAATAATCGAAAACGAACTCGTTGTAGAAAGCTCTTACTACTTTATCCGACAAAATAAGCTCCGTATAACCGCCGCTTTCGCCGGCGGGTTTCATTTCGACTTTCAAAACGCGCGAACCGGAAGTCGCTTGAAAATTTTCCACGCCTTCGTTCTCGGCTTTGACTACGGTCATTTTCGGAATACATTCGGAATTTGCCGTATAGTACGAAAAAATGTTTTTTTGATAAATTTTTTCGAAATCGCACAGCTCGTAAATTATTTCCGCGCCGTTCTCTTTTTTATCGAATTGCACTATTTCCGACGCGTCTTTGAGTTTGTTCGCCTGTTTTTTATAGTAAATGTTCATATCGTCGAGATAATATACGGGCGCGGCAGAAAGATCCGCCGACTCCGCGTGTTGGAACTCGAAATATATTCCCTGTATCTTCATTATCTGCTCGGCGTCTATTTTCTGCGTTATGCTCATCGCGTTGAAATCCACGCGGTACGAAACGAAATTCCACGATTTCGCATTAAGCTCATACTCGGCGGCAGGCAGTTTGCGCACATTTTCGTAATTGACGATATCCGAAACAAGCCCCACTCGCAACGTCTTTTCCGACTCGCAGTCGTTGTATATCCAAAAATCAACGCGATCCGTGTACGTGAAATCCGAATAATTGAAATCGTAATACGTCGATTTCGTCGGGAAATACAGGCTCGGGTCGAGATAGTTGTTGAACGCGCCCGTGGTTTGCAATTTCGCGGAATATTTGCCCGATTTTACGAATTTCGGATCTTCGTTTCTCGTTACTTTTCCGAAACTTCTAAGCACGCGAATCAGCGAAAAATCGGGATACCAGTTTTCGAAATTCAATAGTTCAACTCGGTAATCGCTCGTAAATTTTTCCAAAGCCGACGTTTCTTCTCCGCCGCGATTGTTTTTCGCGCAGCCCGAAAACAAACAGAAAAACATACATACGGCAAGCGCGGAGCAAATAAATTTTATTGTTTTTTTCATATTTCTCACCGCCTTATTCGTAAACTACTATATCTTTGAAATACAGAGTTTTCACAGTTTCCGCCGCGCTCTTTTCGCCGACTCCGAAATCGAAATATTCAACGTCCGCGGCGTTCTCGGGCAATGCCAAAACCAAAGTATTCTCGCCTTTTTCGAG
Source organism: Christensenellales bacterium (assembly GCA_048167245.1). Taxonomy (GTDB): domain Bacteria; phylum Bacillota; class Clostridia; order Christensenellales; family Pumilibacteraceae; genus RACS-047. Next base: position 4,288 of record DBEXQE010000019.1, read on the forward strand.
TATCGTTACGAGCAGAGATTTCAGCGTATCCGAGCCTTTTAATTTGTATTCCAAATTCAGATTTATAATTTCGTCCGACGCGTTGTGAATATGAATAACTATGCGTTTCGCGTTACTCAAAGACTTTTCGAACAAACCGCTTTCGAATTTGAAATATTGCAACTTGTCTTCTTCTCTCTTTTCTTTCGAAGCTCCGACGGTAAGTTTTATTGCTTTGCCGCCGAGTTCCGCGTAAACGTTTTCCGTCGCGCAATCGACTTGCTCAGCCGCAAAATCGATATCCGTCGACTTTTTGAAATCGCTCGTTTGCAAGTCTTTCGCGTCGTAAACGGTAGCTTTACCGCCGAGATTTTGCGCATAACGATATTCTTCTCCGCCGACGATAAAAGAAAGATCCAACATATTCGAAGCGTTCTCGGCTTTAACGGAAATTTCGAAAATCTTTCCGCCGCTCAAAGACTTATAAACGTCGGTAACTTCTTTGCCGCCGTTATACAGCGTAACCCCGTCGTTCATATAAATTTTGAAATTATATTCGCCGTACCCGTTATCCGAGTAATCGACGACGCACATATTGGCGGCGGATTCGGCGCAGCTCGCGAGTTGCAACAGCGATGCTCTCGCAAGATCGAAAGCGTCCGCATCGCTCGATATTTTTCCGCCCGCATACAATGAACTTCCGAAACTCTCTATGATTTTCGATGCGTCGAACGGCTCTCCGATACTTTCGCTTATTTCCGAATATATCTGCTTTACGTTGTATAAAAGTTCGTATTCCTCGAACCCGTCGCGAATCGCTTCGAGCCTTATCGACGGAATGGCTTCGCTCAAACCGTACTGCCCGCCGGGATACATCAAATAGCCGTTGCCGTTAAAGTTCGTATATCTGTAATAGTTTGTTTTGAAATATTCTTCGACCTGACGCGTGCCGTCCAAAACGTCGTAATAAATAGCGCCGCCCCAATACAGAATTCCCGTCAGGTCGTAGTCGGCCATCATCCAGCCGGGCACTCTCGCATACAGCGGCGAAAGTTCCGTCGAATACGAAACGCCGGGCGCTTCGTCCACCGTGTACCACCATTTTTCGGTTTGCTTTCCGTAATACTTTTCTCTGCCGTATTCCGAATGATAGTAACCTGTGGTAGGCACCCATTTTTCGACTATCCCGTCGTACATTTCCGCATAGTTAGCCGTTACGATCGTTTTGAAATCGTATACCGAATCGATTATTTCTTCTCTCGACAGTTTGCCGTTTTCGAAATCGAGTTTAACGGCTTTTCCGCCGATCACAAGCGACGGAATGCTTTCGGTATCGATTTTGCGAGCCAAATCGATTATCGCCGCTCTGAAAAGCGTCATACAGGATACGAGTTCGGTTTGCTTGCTGAAAGCCCACGGTTCGTCGATCTGCGAAAACTCGTATTGACATTTATCCAAATAGTCTATACCGTCTTCCAAACTTTTTTTGAGCACATACCAGACCTGACTTTGCATATAGCGCATACTGCCTGCGTAAACATCTTCCAGCGTTTCGTCGTAAGCGTATTCGTTTCCGTTGCCGTCGGTATGCACGAATTTGCTCTTAAACTTTTCCGCGTCTTCGGGATTGTAGAAACTCCTTGCGTAATATTCCGAGTTGAACAAATCGAGATACGACTCTTTCGTGAAAGCCGCTTTACCGTTCTCGACGTCCTTAGCCGTTCCGAAATTCGCGCCGTATGTGGTATTCGACGCTTCGAACGTAAAGCAACTGTATCTCGGATCTTTGAGCCGCTCGCAAAGCGCGTCGGTAAAATCGGGTAGTAGCTTGTAGCTTACGGGATTGTCGTTGAAAAGCCGCTTATTGCTAATGCGGTATTCGAGCATTAAATCCGTATACGAATCGAACCCTTCCTGCGTGTAATTCATATCGGCAACGAGCGCGGTCGGCCAAACGGCAAAATACGATTTAACGTGATTCGTTTCGCTTACCGTCGCGTTCACTATTTCAAGCCTTACGGATATAACCGTCTTTTTGCCGTCCAAATCGAAAACAACCTGTCCCGTATAAACACCCGCGGGAACGTATGAAAATCTCTCGGAATCTTTCGTTTTCGCGTCGTCTTTTACTATCGCGTCTCCGTTTTCGTCGAGTTCGGGGCGCGTGCTGAAACGAAAATTAACGCCCTGATTTTCGCCCGCCTTGACAGTGTTTTCTCCGTATTTCACTACGGCGTCCATAGGGATAAGCGCGTCGGGAAAATACGACGGTATAGCGCCGTCGACCGTTTGGTGGATAGTCGCCAAATAAACGTATTCCTGTTTGTAAACGCGGATTCTGTCTTTCGAAAAGATATCGCCCGTAGTTACGTTTTTAAGATCCGAAACGGTAACGGTGTATGCTTTTACGTCTTTTTCGGGCGTGAAAATAATCTGCGCGCTCTCGTACTCGCCCTGCGCCATAGTAAGATTTATTTCGGGTTTTCTTTTAACCGAATCGTAATCGTTTAAGTCCTTGTTTACCTTAACGTTAACGCTTGCCGACCAAAACTCCGCTCCCGTACCGCCGCTTTTCTTCGCGCAACCCGACGCGCCGAAAATTCCGACCGCAAGCAACGCGCAAAGCACGATCGAAATAAACGCCAATCCGCGTTTGCCGTTAAACCGATGTTTCATCATTTAGCCGTCTCCTTATCTTTTTATTTCAGTCCCGCCGTAAGCAAAGCGAAATTGAAAGCGTCTTCCGTCCACGCCTTTTCGGTATCTTCGAACAGTTTTTGCGGAGTAACGGTCGTGTTCTGTATTCCGAATTGCTCATTGTATTTAGAAGATTGAGTGCTTATAGCCTTGAAATTGCTGTATCTAACGAGCGGATATCTGGAACTGAACGGCAAAACCGAAATTCCGTCGGAATAAAAATACGGCAATCTTGATTTCTGCAATTCCGACAAATCGTTTTTATACAAATCGCTTTCCGCGTCCACAGTGTAATCGAACGGCAGATTCTGACCGCGCGTAGCTTTCATATATGCCTCCTGACATACGTCCGTGCCCATAAATCTCAACACGTCTATCGCTATCTTTTGCGAATTCGAACTCGTTGGAATAACCGCAACGTGGTTCATACCGCCCGACTTATATATGCCGCGCGCTTCCGCAATTCTGTCGAAATCGTCTTGCGAAACCCCCATATACGTAGTCTCTCCGCCGTCTATCGCCGATACGACCTTACTCAAAAGCTCGTCGGTTTTAACGGTGTCGAGTTTGTCGGTAAGCGCGCTGACTATCGGCATTTTCATTATTTTTATCGTGGCGGGAGTCTGTCCGTCGGCAATTATGAGTTTACGCGTCGCTTCCATCTCGGTATCGAACCAATCCGAACAGTAAGTGAACGCGCAACTGCCTTTCAGAATATTAGTCTGACGTACCATATAATCGTCGTTATTCTGACCTTTTAGATCGTAATAACTCTTTCCGTCTCTGTAACTGAACATTTCGTACATAACGTCGAGAGCTTTGCGACGACCTTGCAAAGAGAATATCCTGTTGCTGTAAGACGTGCCGCGCGCGTCTTTATATTTCCCCTGCCAAAAATTTCTGTATGCTTCTATGCCGTCGTACTGCGCCCACCACGTATCCAAAAGATAGCTCGAATACGCGCTGTCGCAATTCATAAGCGCGTATCCATCAGGGTTGCCGCTTTTCGACGGGTCTTTTTTTATCTTATCGCAAAGCTCTAAGAATTCATCGGTCGTATTCGGATATTTCCCGTCCGTATAACCGTACTCGGCAAGAATTTCTTCATTGTAAAGAATTCCGTGCATTCCCGTAACCCAAGGCACTTCGAAAAATCTCGGAGTCGTATTCGTTTTCGTAGTGTAAGCGTAGAAATCCAAATACGACGGATGCATTTTGTCCGAAAATTTCACGCCGCTCTCGTCGATAACTTCCGCGTTGTACACTGACTCGGTAATATCGACTAGCAAATTTTTACCGCTGCTGTTCTTTTCGAAAACCGACGTTAAGTCCTGCCCCGTGAAAAACAAATCGAATTCGTTCGTTTTCGGATTTTTGATCTTATCGAGCGCGTAACTTGCCATTTGATTGTCGGTCAGTTTGATTTCGAGCTCCGGATATTTTTCTTTTACCCAATCTTGCTCGGCAAAACTGTTCAAAATAGCCTTGACGCCTTCCACGCGATAGCCGCTGTTTATGGAATAAACTTCCAAAAGCTGATCTTCGGGACGCTGTTTTTCTCCGCACGCGGTAAACGCAAACGCCGTAATAAGCGCCGTTACGAACAACGTCAATCTCATCAAAAATTTCTTCATTGCATTTCTCCTTTATTTTTCGGAAAACTTAAACGTTCTCCGTTTTTAACCTTTCAGTCCGCCGACGGACAAATTGCTCATTATAACGTTCGAAAAACCCGCGAAAACAGCGAGAACAGGAACTACCATTATCAAAAGCCCCGCAAAATAAACGGGTTTGTTGTCTCTCATAACGAGTTCCAACACATAAAGACCCGAAGCGAGAGTGGGAAAACTCGGCAAGTACATAAGCACCGTTTGATAATTGTTCCAATACGTTATAAACGAAAGTATCCCGAGCGTTCCCATAGCCGGCATAGCCTGCGGCAACATAATTTTGAAAAACACCGTAAAGTGTCCGCCGCCGTCGATAAACACGGCTTCCGCATAGTTCCACGAAACGTTTTTGAAAAAACCGTAAAGCACGAGGAACTGAAAGCTGAAAGCCGCGGGCGCGGTACACAGAACAAAAAGCGGAGTGTTGTATATCCCTATATCGGACGCGAACTTATAAAGCGCGCCGCTGTTTCCGACGATCGGAATAGTCATAGAAAATATTGCTATTGCGTAAATAAATTCGCTTCCAGGAAACTTATACTTTGCGAGATTGTAACCCGTAAACGCGCTTGCGAGAACTCCAAAAACTATGTAAGCCGCGGTAAACCATAAGCTGTTGAAAAACATACCGAGCAACCCGACTTCTCCTGCGGGAGTGGATTGTTTCATATCCGTAAAAGCTCTTAAAAAATTGCCGAAAGCAAGTCCGCTTTTATAATAAAACGACGGAGGCGAGCCTGCGCCCGTCCAAGTTACTCCCAAATAATCGCTTACGTTCTGAACGGATTTCATTATCAGAAACAAAAACGGATACGCTATGACGACGGCGTAAATCGAGAAAAGCACGAAAGCTATCCCGAAAACAATTCTCTCCGCCGTCGTTTTTTTCTGCTTGTTCAAACCTGCAATTCTTTTCTTTGCAATAACCGACATATCTTTTCCCTCCTAATACTCCACGTCGTTCACGCGCGAAAACAGTTTTCTGACGATAAGTATTACGGGAACGGCTATCGCGGTTAGCGCAAGTCCCACGGCGGATACCACATACGCGCCCGAGCCGTTTGCAGCTCCGCTTCGACCGTTGCCGGCTATTTGATAAAAAAGCCAAAAAGATATTGTCATAGTTCCGTACTGCCCGTCGTTCAGTAGCATAACCGGTCCGCCCGAATTGAACATTCCCGTAAACGCCAATACGATCTGCGTTGTAAGCGTAGGCCATATAAGGGGCACTATCAAAGAAACTATTTCTCGAAACGGTCCTACGCCGTCGAGTTTTGCGGCTTCGATTACCTCCGTCGGTATTCTTGCCATTCCGCCCGCAAAAAGCAGCATATTAGTCGTAAATCCCGTCAAGAGTGTATATACGACAACCGCGCCGAAAGCCGTTTTCGGGTCGTTCAGCATTCCCGACGCGGGCACGTTACCGAATATTTTATCTACTATCGCGCCGCTTTGAGTCGCTTGACGGTAAACTGTCGTAAGCACTATCGCGGGAATAACCGCAGGCAGATAAAACGCGATTCTGAAAACCTTATATCCGCGTATTTTTTTGTAAATAAAGTACGCTATGAAGAGGCATAGCGGGAGCGTTACGAATATCGACAGCGCGAAAAATTTCATCGTATTTTCGAAAGCCATCAAAAGCGACCCTTGATAGGCCGCGCTTGTTCTGTCGACTTTAAGCTGAAAGATCCACAGCCACTGATAGTTTCTCGTAAAATTCCATTCGTCCGTAAGCGGATCTTTGAACGCAAGACTTATCGTGTTAAGATTTACGAAAAG
>DBEXQE010000020.1:0-4592 GCA_048167245.1 Christensenellales bacterium
TATAAGGCACAAAAAAATTTTGAAAAATTCGGGAGATATTACGGTGAAAGATTTACCTTTTTCGGACAAACTGCACGAAGAATGCGGCGTACTCGGTTTTTACGACAACGACGGGTTCGACGTGGCGCGCATGCTCTACTACGGAATGTTCGCGCTTCAACACCGCGGACAGGAAAGCTGCGGAATAGTTACGAACGACGACGGACATTTGCATCAGCTTAAAGACAAGGGTCTTGCGGGCGAAGTGTTCAACGACGTGAACCTTGCCACGCTCAAAGGCAACATAGGCGTAGCTCACGTTCGCTACGCCATGGAAAACGACCTGCGCGAAAACGCTCAGCCCATAGTTTCGCGCTACTGCAAAGGCAGTCTTACGCTCGCGCACAACGGCAACATAATAAATTCGAACACCCTGCGCGAAGAACTCGAAGCGCGCGGCGCTATTTTCCAATCGACGAACGATATCGAAGTCATAATGCACCTTATCGCGATAGAACGCACGAAAACGCACTCGGTCGAAGCGGCGGTGCTGAACGTCATGAACCAGATAGAAGGCGCGTACAGCATGGTCCTTATGTCGCCGAGAAAACTCATCGGCATACGCGACCCGCAAGGTTTCCGCCCGCTGTGCATAGGCAAGATAAAGAACAGCTACGTCTTGGCGTCCGAGAGCGTCGCGCTCGACACGATGCGCGCGGAATTCGTCCGCGACGTGGAACCCGGCGAAGTCGTGCTCATCGAAGGCAACAAGATAACTTCTTTCAAGGATCACTGCGGCAGAAAACCGTCGCTTTGCATTTTCGAATACATTTATTTCGCGCGTCCCGACAGCATCATCGACAAGGTAAGCGTTTACAACACGCGTATCGAAGTCGGTAAACTGCTCGCGAAAGCTCACCCCGCGAAAGCCGACGTGGTCATCGGCGTTCCCGACTCGGGACTGCACTTCGCGCAGGGTTTTGCACAGGAAAGCAAGATCCCCTACGGCGAAGGGCTCGTTCGCAACCGTTACAGCGGCAGAACGTTTATAAAGCAGACTCAGAAAGAGCGAGAAATGGCGGTCAATATAAAGTTGAACGCACTGCGCGCGAACTTGGAAGGCAAAAGCGTCGTTATGGTCGACGACTCGATAGTCCGCGGCACGACCATGGCAAACCTTGTGAAACTCTTGAAAGACAACGGCGCGAAAGAAGTGCATATAAGGATAGGCTCGCCCACGTTCCTGTGGCCGTGCTACTTCGGCACCGACATACCGTCTAAAAAGGACCTTATCGCCGTAAAATACACGCCCGAAGAAATATGCAAAAAGCTCGGCGCAGACAGCCTGGGCTTCCTGCCGGTCGAAGACCTTAAAAATATAGGAGTAAGAAAAGATTTCGGCTACTGCGACGCTTGCTTCACGGGCAATTACCCCGTGGGAATATAAACCTCATCCGTCTTGTTCTCGTAAACTCGAACAATCCACCTTCCCCTAACAGGGGAAGGCTTTTTCTTATGTCAAGGCTTCCCCTGTTAGGGGAAGCTGTCAAGCACAAAGCGTAGCGACTGCTTGACTGATGAGGTTTTACAATTCCTGTTCCAGCAGTTCGACTGCGTACTTTACAAGGTCGGCGCAAGGGCGCGCTTTGTAGTACTGTTCGGTCCGTTCCGACGGCGTCGGGGCGGACTTTTCTTCTTTGCGCATTCCGAGCAGGTCGCGACAAATTATCGAGCCGTTATCCTGCCTGAACTTTTCGGCAAGTTCCTGGATCTGCGCGTAAAGCATAGCTTTATCCGCCTTGTCGCCCTTTATCATTCCGAGCGCCATGACCAGCCCGCTGAACGTTCCGCAGACTTCCCGCAGTCTTCCTATGCCGCCGCCGAAACCCGCGCTGACTTTTTTGATCTGTTCTTCGTTCAGCCCGATCTCGTCCTTAAACGACATTAAAACGGCTTGCGCGCAGTTATAGCCGCTCTTGAAAAATTCCTTGCCTTTATCTCCCCTTTCGCTCATGTGCCAAAAATCTCCTTATTGATTATTTTCCGATATTTTGTAGATCTCGTTTTTTATCTTCGTAAGTTCCGCGTCGTAGATCTTCCGCTCCGACCTGCTTTCGCTTATGCGGAATTCGGCGATCGCGGCGGCGGGCTTATCCGACAGCATTATTATCTTATCGCCGAGCGTTACGGCTTCGTCGGGGTCGTGCGTTACGAACACGACCGTTTTTTCTTCGCGGTCGTACAGCGACAGAAACGCGCTTATTATGCTTTTTTTGAGCGCGACGTCCAAGCCCTTGAACGGCTCGTCCATAAGCAGAAGTTCCGACGGAAACAAAAACGCGCGGGCGAGCGCGACGCGCTGAGCCATGCCGCCGCTGAGCATGCTCGGGTACGTTTCGCCCGAATTTTTCAGTCCCACGAGTTCGAGCGCGGAAAGTATCCTGCGTTTGCGCTCCGCCTTGTCCCCGATAACGCTCCTTAAAACGAGATCGAGATTTCCGAAAACCGTTATCTGCGGAACGAGCCGCGGCGACTGAAACACGTACGAAACTTTCTTTTCGGCGTTTTTCAGCGTGCCGCTCTGCGGGGAAATATCTCCCGACAGCATATTGAGAAGCGTCGATTTGCCGCACCCCGACGGACCGAGTATGCAGTTTATCTTATTTTCTTCGAGCGACAGGTTAAGTTCCGAAAAAACACGAGTCGCGGGATACGAGAAAGATACTTTTTCGAACGTTATCATTTTTTACCGCCCCGCCTTGCCGATTTTTTTATTTTGCCGAAAAACGATACGAATTTCGCCCTTGTCGGGTACTTGTACGGCAGGCAGAACCGCCGTATGAGTTTTATAACGCTCTCGCAGACGAAACTCAGAACTATGACCGCGAATACCCACACGAACATCATGAAAAAGTCGCCGCTTATATACGCGCCGTTTATATAACTGCCGAGATTGGAGCGCGGGATAGCCACGATCTCGGACGCGACTATGACTTTCAAATTAAGCCCGAACCCCGCGATCAACGCGGAAAAGATATACTCGGATATCTGCGGCAGAACGACCGAAAAAAAGCGGTCCTTTTTGCTCACTCCGAACACGCGCGCCATTTCGAGCAGGTCTTTATCCATGCCGTCGAGCGCCGCGAGCATATTCTGATACACAACGGGAAACGACACGAGCGACGCTATTATTATCGCCGAAGTCCTGCCCGAAAAGAATATGAACAGTATAAGCGTAACGCCGAGCGTCGGCATCGAACGGAGCACCGTTATTATCGGCTCGAAAAAACTTTTCAGCGGAGAGAAGAAGTACGCCGCCGCCGCGAGCGCAAGTCCCAGAAAATAAGCCGCGAAAAAACTTATCAGCGACGCCGACAGCGTACTTAGCAGTCCGCGCCACAGCTTGGGACGCGCGAGTTCTTCGAAAAAGCGCCCGAAAGTTTTCCACGGAGTGGGAAGCACGCCGTTTTTCGAAAACGCCGTAACCGACAAAAGTTGCCAAACCAAAACGAAAAGCAGAAGCGATAAAAAATATATCGCGCCTTTGGGGAGCTTTCTGCTTTTCAGAAGTTGTTTCGGCTGTCGTTTCATATACCGATGGGGTTATTCGGCGAAGTAGAAGTTATCCGACGGGAGAGAACCGCCGACTATTTGCGCGTTCTGAACTTCGACGAGCTTTTGCAGATAATTCTTAACGGCGGTTTTGCAGTCCGACATTTTTCCGAACGAAAAAGCCGCCTGTCCGCGATCGGACGCTATAAAGTTCTCGCAGACCTTAGCCCCGGGCAGACCCGTAGAGCCGAGCTTGTCTATCGCAGTGGTCGCGGCTTCCGCGGGATTTTCGCGAACGTATTTCGCCTGCTCCGACAGATAATCCACAAACGCTTTCGTCGCGTCTTTGTTTTCCGCGAGCGACTTTCTTATGACGAGCCCGACCTGCGGATAGCTTGTGTCCGTTTTTTCTTCCCAAAGCTCCTGCGTGCTTATCGTAGACTTGACGGCGGCTTGCATAGCCGTAACGACGGGTTCGCTCAGAACGCCGTGCTTGGCTCCGCTCGCTTCCGCGAGATTGCCCTGCAAAGCGTCGCGGACTTTCGACGGATCGGATAAAAACACGATATTGACTTTGTCGGTTTTTGCCTGCGAAGCGTCGGTGATCTTTTCGTAATCGACTTCGTACATCGAAAGCAGTGCTTTCAGCGTTATCCCGGGAGTGCCCGTTTCCTGAAACGCGTAGATCGTTTCGCCGACGAAATCGGACAGCGAAGTCTTGTTTTCATCCTTCGAAACGATATAGTTAAGTCCCCATACGCTTACGCCGCAGAGAATATATTCGCCGTCCGTCTTGTTGAACGCCGTGGCGCATACGTTTATCGGCGCGAGCGCCATATCCGGAGTTTTCGCCAAAAGCAACGGCGCGATCTGCGCACCCGTAACTATCTCGGTTTTGACTTTGACCGTTCCGAAGCTCGCTCCGCCGTCCGCAACGGTAACTACCGACAACAGCGGAGCGCCGTCGGGAACGTACATGGTATACGTTTTCTGCTCGGCTTTCTTTACGTCGCACGCCGCGAAGACCGACAGCGGCAAAATAAGAGCAAACAACAAACTCA
>DBEXQE010000021.1:0-7252 GCA_048167245.1 Christensenellales bacterium
GTTTATAAGCGTTCTATACATATAAAAATTTTAATTTTGAGCGATTTCTCCACGCGCGACTTCGTCGCTTGGTCGAAATGACAGTGCTGTACATGCTACAAAAAAACAAGGGGTTGCAGAGCCCCATCAAAAACAAGGCGGCGGAGAGTGGTGCGGATTTTCTTTAGCAGTTGACGCGCAAGCGCTCAGCCGAGCGCGCGCGGCAATCGTAGCGGAAAGACGTGCTACTCTCCGCCGCCGAAGGAGTAATTATGAATTTTTCACGCGAAGAAATAATAAACCGCGCCAACATAATAGTCGAAGCGTTGCCGTATATCAGCAGATACAGCGGCAAAACTATCGTCATAAAGTACGGCGGGAACGCAATGAACAGTCCCGAAACGCTGAAAACGATAATGCAGGACGTGGCGACGCTCAAAATAGTCGGAGTAAATCCCGTTCTCGTACACGGCGGCGGACCCGAGATCAACGCGATGCTCAAAAAGCTGAACATAGAATCGGAATTTATAAACGGCTTGCGCGTTACGACGAAAGAAACGATGGAAGTCGTGAGAATGGTGCTCGGCGGCAAGATAAACAAGAGCATAGTCGCCACGCTGAACACGCTCGGCGTTAAGGCGATAGGTCTGTGCGGGAGCGACGGCAACCTTATAGAAGTAGAGAAAATGCCGCCCGCGAACGGCGTAGACTACGGCTATGTGGGCGTTATAAAGCATATAAACGACAAACTTTTAAGATCGCTTACCGACGACTATATCCCCGTCATCGCGACGATCGGCGTAGACAAGAACGGCGAAAGTTACAACATAAACGCCGACACCGCGGCGGGCGCGATCGGCGGCGCGCTGAACGCCGAAAAGCTCATGTTCCTGACCGACATAGACGGCATACGCAAGGACGAAAAAGACCCGAAGTCGCTCATCCCCCACATTACCGTCAAGCAGATCGGAGAAATGATAGCCGACGGTTCCATAAACGGCGGAATGATACCGAAAGTAAACAGCTGTATCAACGCGATCGAACACGGAATAGAAAACGTGCTTATAATAAACGGGACGATAACGCACTCGATACTGTTGGAGCTGTTTACGGACTCCGGCATCGGCACAATGGTTACGAAAGAATAACGCGTCTGCGCCCTAAAACAGTCTGAATTACAAACGGGAGATTTAATGACCGATATGGATTTCAAAGAAATAAAAGAACTCGACGCGAAAAATCATATGAGCATGTTCAACCGCCTGAACGTTTGTTTCGAGCGCGGCGAAAAGAACAAGCTCTACGATACGAGCGGAAAAGAATATACGGACTTTATGGGCGGAATTGCCGTCAACTGCTTGGGCTACAACAATCCGAAACTCGTCGCGGCGATCTCGGAACAGGCGTCGCGCCTTATGCACGTTTCGAACGTTTTCTACAACGTTCCGCAGGTCAAATTATGCGAAAAACTGCTTGACGGCACTATATTCACGAAAATGATGCTCTGCAACAGCGGAGCGGAAGCCAACGAAGCCGCCATAAAACTCGCGCGCAAGTATTTTTACGCGAAAGGCGAAAACCGCCCGAAGATAATAACGGCGTTCAGCTCGTTCCACGGCAGAACGCTCGCGACCGTAACGGCTACGGGACAGGAAAAGTATTCCAAACCGTTCGCGCCGCTCCCCGACGGCTTTATCCACGTGCCTTATAACGATTTCGAAGCGCTGAAAGACGCGCTGACGGACGACGTGGGCGCGATCATGCTCGAATGTATCCAGGGCGAAAGCGGCGTATGCCCCGCGACTTACGACTACCTTGTAAACGCATACGCGCTCTGCAAGTCGAAAGGCGTTCTGTTTATAGTCGACGAAGTTCAGACGGGCATGGGCAGGACGGGCAAACTGTTCTGCTTCGAACATTACGGTATTCAGCCCGATATCATCACTCTCGCAAAGGGCTTGGGCGGCGGGTTCCCGATAGGCGCGTGTCTTGCGCGCGGAGAAGTCGCCGAAGCGTTCAGACCCGGCGACCACGGCACCACGTTCGGCGGCAATCCCCTTGCCTGCGCCGCCGCGCTCGTAGTAGTCGGCGAACTCAAAGACACCGACCTGCTCGGACGCGTGGAATTCATGGGCAATTATCTAAACGCGAAGCTCAGCAAACTCAAAAAGCATAACTTCGTAAAGGACGTGCGCGGCATGGGACTTCTGCAAGCCGTAGTTCTGAGCGAAAAGTTGAAAGCCGCGGAAGTAGTCGGGAAAATGCTGTCGAAAGGTTTCATTCTGAACGCCGCGGGAAATAATTCTTTAAGGTTCGCCCCGCCGTATACCATAACGGAAGAAGAAGTGGACGCGATGGCTGAGACGCTCGGAGATTTGTTTGCAAACACGAATATTTAACGGCGTCGTATAAGGCTACGCCTTGGCGTTCGCTACGCTCGGCTAAGAACGGCGGCGTTCTCCGCCCCTTACTATTGCTTGTATTGCTTGCAAATTCACGCAAATTATGATACAATAAAAACCTATTCAACAAATCGGAGAAAAAATATGGATCTCGCATCTTACAAACCGAAAGGAAAACTCGAACACAAGCACCTTCTCACGCTCGCCGATTATTCGGTGAACGAAATATACGAAATTTTAAGTTGCGCGCTGAAACTCAAATTCATGCAGAAAAAAGGCAAGAAGCACGAATACTTAAAAGGCAAAACGCTCGCCATGATATTCGCTAAGTCTTCCACGCGCACGAGAATATCTTTCGAACAGGGTATCCGTCAGCTCGGCGGCTATCCTATGTTCCTGTCGTCGTCGGACATTCAGCTCGGACGCGGCGAAACGATACACGATACCGTTATGGTAATGAACCGCTTCAACATAGACGGCATTATGATAAGAACTTTTAAGCAGGACGACCTGAACGAACTCGCAAAGTACGGCAATATGCCGATAATCAACGGACTTACGGACGATTTTCACCCGTGTCAGGCGCTTGCGGATATCCTGACCGTTTACGAATCGTTCGGCACGTTCCGAGACATAAAACTCGCGTACTTCGGCGACGGCAACAACGTCGCGCACTCCCTTATGCTCGCGGGCGCGAAAGTAGGAATGGAAGTCTGCATATGCTCGCCGGACGGCTATCAGCCCAACCCGCAGGTTCTCGAAGAAGCTCGGAAATTCGGCAATGTATGGGTAACGAGCGACGTGGACGCGGCGGCTAAGGACGCGAACGTAGTCTACTCCGACGTGTTCTTCTCCATGGGTCAGGAAAAGTCGAAAGAAAAGGAAGACGCGCTTATGCCGTATCAGGTAAACGCCGCCCTTATGGAAAAGACGGCGAAAGATTCGATTTTTATGCACTGTCTGCCCGCGCACCGCGGCGAAGAAGTTACGGCGGAAGTCATCGACAGCCCGCGCTCCGTTATTTTCGAACAAGCCGAAAACCGTCTGCATGCGCAGAAGGCCGTAATGTATCTTTTGATGAAGTAAAAACGATGCCCACGATAAGAGAAGCGGCGGTTTCCGACGCGAAAGAAATTAACGAAATAACGAAAAAATCGTTCTCGCTGTACCGCGACGAACTGCATTCGTCCGCGCCCGTAAAAGCGCTTTCCGAAACGGTCGAAACGGTCGAGAACGATATAAAAAACCACCGCGTTTTCGTCGCGGAAGAAAACGGCAGAATTTTGGGTTCGATACGCTACACCGCGCTCTCCCCCGAACTCGCGTACGTTTACAGGTTCGGCGTAGACCCCGAAATAAACAATACGGGCATAGGCTCGGGACTTCTGAAAACGGTGATAAGCGAATGCAGTGCGAAAGGCTTTAAGGCGATCGCTCTGCATACGAACTCGAAATACTACAAATTAGCCCGCTACTACTACGGCAAGCAGTTTTTCGTTCATTCCACTTCCACCGCAAAGGGCTATATCCGCGCGCTGTTCATAAAAGAACTGTCCGACGACCCGTACGATATCTCCCCCGCATTCGAAAAGTAAAAGTTATCGTGCGGTCTAAATAAGTTGATCCAGATTCTTATAATACGCGCCGACGAACTTTTCCATAAAGTAGTCTACGGCGCGGTTTTTATAGGCTTTGAGTTCTTTTTCCGTTGCGGCAAACGCGTTATCGAATTCGTTGTTGCCGCAATTTTTTTCTTCTATGCACTTGACGTACGCCGCGAGTTTGTCGGCGTATTTCACGAGCCGCTTTTCTTCGCAGTCGTCGGGACTCACGAGCGCGCCTATCTCGCCTTTGAGTTCCGCGGGAAGTCCGTCCAAAAGTTTTTTCTCGGCATACCTTTCGAGATCCTTGTACGCCGACCTTATTTCGTCGTTGAAATACTTCACGGGCGTAGGCAGATCGCCCGTGATAACTTCCGCGGTTTCGTGATAAATTGCTATCGCGACGGCTTTTTCGGGATCGACGTTCCCGCCGAAAACGACCTTTTCTATGCAGGCGAGCGCGTGCGCGATAACAGCCGTCTGAAAGCTATGCTCCGCCACGTTCTCGACGCGCGTGTTCCGCATAAGCCCCCAACGGTTTATGTATTTCATTCGGTTAAGGAACGAAAAAAAGTTATAGTCCAAAAACAGTAACCCCTTAATATTTATACTCAAACATCAAAAGCAGTGGAAATTTGAGCGATTTCTCGACTGCGTACCGTTGGTACTCCGCTCGAAATGACAAGCCGGACAGTAACGAAACCCGCATATAATAAATACTTAAACGCCGTAGACGGGTGTAGAGACGGGCAACAGTCGGCGTGGCGGTGAATGAGTGTACTTAAACGTACTCGATTGAGCCGACACGACGAACGTAGTCGCTAACCGAGCGCGTAGCGCGAACGCCACGAGCGTAAGCGAGTTCTATATGCGCCCGTATACGGCGTTTGGTTATTTACAATTCTTGATAGCTTTCTTAGCCGCCGCAACTACGTTGTCCACCGTAAAGCCGTAGATCGCGAACAGCTTATCCGCGGGCGCGGACGCTCCGAACGTATCCATCGTAACGGTTACTCCGTCAAGTCCGACGTAGCGACCCCACGAGTAAGACGAGCCGGCTTCGACCGCCACTCTCGCGCGGCACGCGCTCGGCAAAACGCTTTCGCGATACTTCTGCGTCTGAATTTCGAACAGATCCATACAAGGCATGCTGACGACGCGCGTATCTATCCCCGCCGCGTCGAGTTTTTCCTTTGCGCCCATAGCGAGCTGAACTTCCGAGCCGCTCGCCATAATTATAACGTCGGGAACTTCCTTTTCGCCGTCGGCAAGAACGTATCCGCCGTACAGCGCGTCGGCTCCCGTGTTTTCGTAGCAGGGCAGATTCTGACGGCTTCCGAGAATACAGGTCGGACCCTTGCCGTTAAGCGCGCTCGCATACGCCGCCGCCGTTTCCTTTCCGTCCGCGGGGCGGAAAACTTTAAGCCCCGGGATAGACCTGAGCGCCACGAGCTGTTCGACGGGCTGATGCGTGGGACCGTCCTCGCCGACTCCTATGCTGTCGTGCGTCATAACGTACGTTACGTTAAGGTTCATGAGCGCGCTCATGCGCATTGCGTTTTTCATATAATCGGAGAACACGAAGAACGTGGAGCAGAAGCCTATAAGTCCGCCGTGGAGCGTAAGTCCGTTCGTTATCGCCGCCATGGCATGCTCGCGGATACCGAAGTGAACGTTTCTGCCCGTGCGGTCGTCCTTGCCGTAGTCGCCCTTGCCTTTTAGGTAGGTCTTGTTCGACGGCGCGAGATCCGCGGAGCCGCCTACCATATTCGGCAGGATATCCGCCAACTTGTTGAGTATCGCGCCGCTCGTGTTGCGCGTTGCGTCGGGCTTATCGGCGAACTGCCAAAGTTCTTCTATTTCGGTAAGTTCGGGAACTTTGCCCTTTATCCAGGAATTGAATTCTTCGTAATCTTCGGGGTATGCGGCTTTGTACGCCTTGCAAGTCTTGTTCCAATCGCTCTCGTAGCGCGAAAAAGTCGAAGATATCTCCTGATAATGCTTTGCAACTTCCGGCGTAAGTTCGAACGGCTTTGCTTTCCAGCCGAGATTTTTTTTGAGCGCCGCAAGATTTTCGGCTCCGAGCGGAGCGCCGTGGCATGCCGCGTTCCCCGCGAGCGGAGAGCCGTAGCCTATCGTAGTGTTGACTACTATCAGAGTCGGACGCGATTTTTCGGACTTGGCGAGCGTTATAGCCGCGCTTATCGCGTCGATATCTTCGCCGTCGTCGACCGAAAGAACGTTCCAACCCTGCGCTTCGTGGCGCTTTTTCACGTCTTCGGTAAACGCCTGTTTCGTGTCGCCTTCTATCGTTATATGGTTGCTGTCGTAAAAGCAGATCAGCTTGTTCAAACCCCACGTTCCCGCGAGCGAAGCCGCTTCGGACTCGATGCCTTCCTGCATACAGCCGTCGCCGCAAAGCACGTATGTATAGTGATCCACAAGCTCCATGTCGGGCTTGTTGAACTTAGCCGCAAGCATGCTCTCCGCGAGCGCGAAACCTACCGCGTTCGCAAAGCCCTGACCGAGCGGACCCGTGGACGTTTCGACTCCTACCGTATGACCGTACTCGGGGTGCCCCGGCGTGCGCGTTTTGAGCTGTCTAAATCCCATAAGGTCTTCTTTCGTCAAGCCGTAACCGAACACGTGCAGCAGCGAGTACAAAAGCATCGACCCGTGTCCCGCCGACAGGATGAATCTGTCGCGGTTGAAGAAATTCGGGTTCTTCGGGTTGTGTTTAAGATGCTTGGCAAACAGAGTGTAGCCTATCGGAGCCGCGCCGAGCGGAAGTCCCGGGTGTCCGCTTTTTGCGGCTTCGACGCCCTCCGCCGACAGTACGCGTATAGCCGTGATCGCCTGCTTCTCGATTTTTTCCATAAGTATATATATCTCCTAACTTTGATTTATCCGTTATTCTGCCAGTATCCTGAGCGGTTCGCTGTCGATCCCCGCAAACGCCGCGAAAAATTTGTACAGAAGTTTCGCGATGAGTTTTACGCCGCCCTTTTCGGAACATTCGATATTTATCGGCATTATCGGGTCGTGAACGCTCATGCGCGCCAAAAACCAACCTTTTGCGTAGTCCACGTTCGCGCGGACGCCTTCGTAAGTGGACGGTTCGAGCGAAAGCACTTTGCGCGAAAAATCGGTAAGATTTTGTATGATCGTTTCGCCGTAGTTCTTCCAGTCTTCCGTCTTGAACGCAAGGCGCACTTCCGCGTCTTCGGCGGGCAGTTCCAGATCGGCGATGAGATCCGTAAGTTCCTTTTC
>DBEXQE010000022.1:0-4315 GCA_048167245.1 Christensenellales bacterium
GCGGTACTAATCCGTTTTTTCGCTCTCCCCGTCGCTTTTCCCCTGCTTCAACGCCCCTTGCGCATACTCGACTTCTTCGACTTCGTCGCCGTCGTCGTGCTTGGGCTCGGGCAGATGATTTATGGTTTTTCCTATATAATCGAGAACGGAAATAACTTTCGGATAATCCATTCTGATAGGTCCTATTACGCCAGCTTTTCCGATATTTACGCCGTTTACGGAATAATTCGCCGTAACTATCGCACATTCGGGCATGCCTTCTTTTATCTCGTTATCCTTGCTTATCAGGATATTGAGGCTCATGTCGTCGCTGTTTTGAAGAACGGGAATAAGTTCCTCTTTCGCGTCGAGCAGTTCGAGCATTGCTTTGGCTTTCGTAAGATTTGCGTACTCGGGCTGTTCGAGAATTTTCGCGCTGCCTTCGAGCACTATATCGCTTACCATTTCTTCGTGCGAATAATTTTTGAGAATTTTTATTACGGTGTTGAAAACCTGCTCGTACTCTTTCTTTACTTCTTTGATTATGCGCTTGGGCTTAGACGCTTCGGAAACTTTATGACCGACGAACACGCCCGAAACGAACTTTGCCGCCTGATCGAAATATTCTTCCGTAATGTTCGCCGATACGGTCGCCGTAGTGTCTTTCAACATTCCCCTGTCGGTTACGATGATTATAAGCGCCGTGGTGTCCGTGATCTTGACTATCTTTATGTTTTCGATAACGGCGTCTTCCACGTTCTGCGAATACGCGACGGAAGTCAAGTTCGTTATCTCGGATATGACCTTCGCCGTGTTCTTCAAAAGGTCGTCGAGTTCGGTTACCTTGCGGTTGAAATATCTTTTTACGACTTTGAGTTCCGAACGGCTCAGCTTTCTGCGCGGCATGAGCTTTTCCACGTACAGACGGTACGCTTCCGCCGTCGGGATCCTGCCCGACGAAGTGTGCGGCTGAGTTACGTAACCCATTTCTTCGAGCGCCGCAAGCTCGTTGCGGATCGTCGCGCTCGAAAGCATGGGCAAATGCTTTTCCCTTATTTCGGAGCTGCTGATAGGCTCGCACTTGTTTATGTAGCTGTCTACGACGGCTTCGATTATCTTTTCTTTTCTCGACGATAAACCCATTCGGCGAACCTCCTTTACGCTCCGCCGCGTATTATTCGTTTCCGCGGCTTTGCTAGCAGTCGCACTGCCCGAGTGCTAATTATATTATACAGCAACCGTAAATTTATGTCAAACGTTTTATATCAATTTAAGTATAACGGAATCGAGAATATAAAAAGCGTTATCGGAAACTTTCAGCCGCCCGCCGCCGACTTCCACGGCGCCCAAGCCACGGAGCATTTCGATCTCCCGCTCCTTTTCTTTAAGCAGATCGCAACCGTACTCGCTTTTAAGCAAATTCAGATCGATACCGTCGCGTGTTCTCAGCGAAAGCATTATATACTCTTCTTTAAGTTCGTTCAAAGATATCTTTTCCCGCCCACTCTCGCGCTTTTTAAGAACGTAGAGCGACATGTTGCGGGTGTTCTCTATACGGTAACCGTCCGCAAACGAATGTGCGGCAAGTCCCAACCCTATGTAAGGCGAATGGTTCCAATATTTGGAGTTATGGCGGCTCTCGAAGCCGGGTCTTGCGAAATTACTGACTTCGTAGCGCATAAAACCGTTGTTTTCGAGTATTTGCAAACCCGCTTCGTACATTTCGGCTTGCAGATCTTCGTCTACGCCGACTTCGTTTTCGTAAAACTCGGTGCCTTCTTCGATCTTCAACGCATAAGCGGAAATATGTTTGAGCGGCAAAGACGCTACGTGTTTTACGGTCTTTCCGAAATCTTCAAGCGATTGCCCGGGCAAGCCCAAAATAAGATCCGCGCTTATGTTGTCTATTCCTTTACCGAGCGCCGAATAAAGGCATTTTTCGAAAGTCGCGTAATCGTGCCGTCTGCCGATAAGACGCAAAAGTCTGTCGTCGTCCGACTGCAACCCCAAACTCAACCTGTTCACGCCCGCGCGTTTGCACTCGCGCAGAAAGTCGTCCGTGCAAGTGTCGGGATTTGCTTCGACCGTTATTTCCGCGCCGCTTTCTATATTGAAATTCTCGCGCAAAAACCATATGAGTTTGTCTATCTCGCCGCGCGGCAGTACGGACGGAGTCCCGCCGCCTATATAAACGGTGTCGCAGGCTTCTTCTCTGCCGCGCTCGCAGATCTCGTCGTAAAGACTTTGAAAATACAGTTTCAGCGTGGAAAAATCGTCGCTCGAACAGAACGAACAATAACCGCACTTGCTTTTGCAGTACGGTATATGCACGTATATTCCGAATTTTTCTCTATTTGTTGTCAAGTTTGAGTATCGACATAAACGCTTCGGACGGAACTTCGACCGATCCGACCTGACGCATTCTCTTTTTGCCTTCTTTCTGTTTTTCGAGTAGCTTTTTCTTGCGCGTTATATCGCCGCCGTAGCACTTGGCAAGCACGTCTTTTCTCAGCGCCTTGACCGTTTCGCGCGCTATAACTTTATTGCCTATCGACGCCTGGATAGGAATTTCGAACATTTGGCGCGGAATAACTTCTTTGAGCCGTTCGGCTATCGAACGCCCGCGCGCGTACGCTTTATCGCGGTGAACTATTATGCTCAAAGCGTCGCAGATATCGTTGTTGAGCAATATATCGAGCTTTACGAGATCCGACGGCTTATACCCTGTTACTTCGTAATCAAGACTTGCGTAGCCGCGGGTACGCGACTTCAAGCTGTCGAAGAAATCGAAAACTATCTCGTTCAGCGGGATTTCGTAGTGGAGCTGAACGCGCGTTTTGTCGAGATAGACCATATCGATATACTCCCCGCGCTTCTCCGAGCAAAGATCCATAATAGCGCCTATATATTCGGGCGGCGTGTAGATAAACGCTTTTACGATAGGTTCTTCTATCCTGTCCGTTTCAGCGGGATTAGGAAGATTCGACGGGTTCGTAACGGATATCATTTCGCCGTTCGTCTTGTAAGCGTGGTAAGTTACGCTCGGCGCGGTCGTGATAAGGTCGAGATCGAATTCCCTCTCCAAACGTTCCTGAATGATCTCCATGTGCAGAAGTCCCAAAAAGCCGCATCTGAAACCGTAGCCGAGAGCCGCCGAAACTTCGGGCTCGAAAAACATCGCGGCGTCGTTCAGTTTCAACTTTTCGAGCGCGTCTTTAAGATCGTTGTAGTGCGAGCCGTCCACGGGGAAGATCCCGCAGAAAACGACGGGCTGAACCTTTTTATACCCCGGACAAGGCTCTGTTGTGGGGTTATCGGCTTCGGTAACAGTATCGCCGGGACTTGTATCGGCTACGTTCTTTATGCTCGCGCCGATATATCCTACGTCGCCTGCCGAGAGCTGAGCCGTAGGAGTAGGCTTGGGATTGAATATGCCGACTTCCGTTACGTCGAACGTCTTGCCGGTCTGCATCATCTTTATTTTAACGCCTTCTTTCACGCACCCGTCTATAACGCGCACAAGGCACACGGCGCCCTTGTAATTATCGTAGTACGAATCGAAGATGAGCGCTTTGAGCGGCGCGTCGGGATCGCCTTTCGGCGGCGGAACTTTTTCGACGATCGAACGCAAAACGTCGTCTATGTTTATTCCGTCTTTCGCGCTGATGAGCGGAGCGTCGGACGCGTCCAGACCTATAACGTCTTCGATCTCCTTTTTGACTTCTTCGGGGCGCGCGCTCGGCAGATCGATCTTGTTTATCACGGGGAAAACTTCCAGATCGTTGTCGACCGCCAAATATACGTTGGCAAGCGTCTGAGCTTCGACGCCCTGCGACACGTCCACGATAAGTATCGCGCCTTCGCAAGCCGCGAGCGACCGCGACACTTCGTAGGTAAAGTCCACGTGTCCCGGGGTGTCGATAAGATTGAAAATGTACTCGACCCCGTTCAGATCGTAAAACATTCTGACGGGCGTTAACTTTATCGTTATTCCGCGCTCGCGCTCCAAGTCCATGCTGTCGAGAAGTTGCTCCGACAATTCGCGCTTGGAAACCGTTCCGGTGCTTTCTATAAGTCTGTCGGCAAGCGTCGATTTGCCGTGATCTATGTGCGCTATAATGCAGAAATTGCGAATCCTTTGCTGTCTGTCCATAGCTATATTATAAGATAATTTCGCATAAAACGCAATTAAACGAGCTCAATTTTATGCCGAATTGCGCTTATAAGTTCAAAATTAAAGCTATTTAAGCATATAAATATAAAAATCGGCGGAAATTCATTGCGTTTTACGTTTTTTTGTTATATAATAAATATATTGCCGATTTTATACGATCGG
>DBEXQE010000023.1:0-6693 GCA_048167245.1 Christensenellales bacterium
CTATGATGGCGAGCGGTATGCAGAGTATAGCTATATCGAAAACCAGGTCTTTATAATACCCGCGCTTTTTGGCGAGAAAGTACGCGCCGATTATACAGATGACCATGCCCATACCTATTATAAAGCCGTACCAATTGAAACCGCCCGAACAAGCCGACGGAAGCAGAACCGAATTTTTCAACCGCGCCTCCAAAATTTGATTTGCTTAGGTTAAATTATAATACTGTTCGGCGCAAAAGTCAAGGCTTATGCGGTTTCGATTTCGGGCATAACGGCTATAATTCCGCGCGTAGACGAATAGTTGTCCCGTCTTATCAGCTTTTTCTCTATGAGTTTGCCCGAAAAGTCGTAGTACAAAAGATACCCTTCGCTCTTTACGGCGCCGTGCCCGTAAGAGATCCTTATCTTTTCTCCGGGTCTGAGCGGCTCCTTTATATACTTGCCGTTTTTATCCACGACTTCCAAATCGGCGGGCGGATCGGAGCGCGAAACGACTACGCTTTCGGTCGTTATCTTGTACGGGAGCGCCGTGCCGTATATCTCGACGACGGCGGTAGTGTCCGTACCGTAGCAACGCAGGAACACGGGTTCGTCCCCGCCGTTCACGAACCTAAGGTCCGACGAGCCGGAATTGACCATGGCGTCGAACGACGGCGAAACGTAACTGCTCACGAGCGAATGGTTTCTCGCCTGCGTAACGCTCATGTCCGCTCTTATTACGCAGTTGTAAAGCGTGGTAGACGCCTGACAGACTCCGCCGCCGAAACCTTCCACGTACTCGCCGCCGACTATTATCTTGGCTTCCTTAAAGCCGTTCGCCGCCGTTCTGCGTCCTACTTTTTTATTGAATGAAAATTCTTCGCCGCTTTTTAATACCGTGCCGTTTATTTTGGATAAAGCGAGCTTTATATTGTGCTTTCTGTTCTCGTTGCTTTGGCTGTAATCGGTCGTGAACCGCGCGCGCAGAGAAGTCAGCTTCACGTTGTCGAGCGCCGTCCTGCCGGGATATAGCGTTTTCGGGATCGCCGTAACGCGCACGTTCGAACCGACGCGAAGCCGCGTGTAGATATCTCTGTACAGATTTTCTTCGTCCGTTTCGTAGCCGACCTGCTCGCGGGTTATCGAAAACATAGGTCGGCGGTCGGGATCGAATTTTATCTCGCTGTCAACGGGCTGTTTGTCTATGAATTTCACGGCTTTATCGACCGTTTTTTCGAGAAGCGGAAAACAGTACAGCATTGCGTCCTTGTACGACGCTCCCGCCGCAAGACACCTGTCGATCATGCGCATTTTTTCGTTGAGCGGCGCGTTTATCTTGCGCATCTGCAACGTTTCGGCTACCGTATGGTCCGTAGGTTCTATGAATTCGTCCGTGTAGGAAAACGAACTGCCCGCGTATAAAATTTCGATCTTCGCGGGCGCCGACGTCGTTCCCGCCGAATCCGCGGCGACCGACTTTTCGCTCCCGTTTACCGAAAGCGCGAAATGCAGACACAAAAAAAGCACGCATATCATAACGGGAAAAATTACGTACTTTTTAGCTTTCACTGTCGCACCTCCGCACTTTTTACTCTAATAAAGTATTTGTAAGTGCGGTTTTATGTATGCGCTTATTTTTCGGAAAAATATGTATTTTTACTGCGGGTCGCTCAAATGCTTTTCGGCGTACGCAACGAGCCATTCTTCGTTATTAAGGTGCGGATCGAGTATACATTTATCGTGCATTTCGCTGAGAATCTTGCCTATCGCCGCGCCCTTGTACCCTATTTCGAGTAGTTTTACGCCGTTGATTTTAAGGTCGGTCTGATCGATCGGCGTTCCGTCCGCGAGCATCTGCGCCTTTACTTTTTCGAACCTGTGCTCCGCGGGAACTTCTCTCATGCCGCTCCCCGCGCGGTCGGCTTTTATCAGCATGACGAGCTTGTCTATTATGTCGAAGTTGTGCGCGACGAAAAGGCGCACCTTGCCGTCGCTCGTAAGCCCGTTCATATCGTACATATGAAACTTACAAAGTTTTTCGGTTTCTTCGACGACTTCGTTCGGGAATTTAAGCCCGTACTGACCCAAAGCGTCCTTTGCCGCGCGCGCGGAAGCGACTTCGTGTCCGTGCATTTTGCCGAAAGTGTTCTTGCAGTACGGTTTGCCGATATCGTGAAACAACGCCGCAAGCCTTACCTGCGGGTCGGCGGCGCGCACCGTCTGAAATATATGCTCCAAAACGTCGTATTTGTGGTATTCGGGGTTCTGCTCAACGCCTTCGCACTCGGCAAGACGCGGGATAACGTACTTGAAAAGCCCGACTTTCTGCATGAGCTTCAAGCCGCGGTAGTGAGCGTTTTCCACGCCGTACTTCGTATCCGCGAGCAGAATTTTCATAAGTTCGTCGCGCTTTCTCTCGGGCGAAATGTCTTTCAAAAGAGCGGCGTTCTTTATAGCCGCCGCGCCCGTTCTGCTCTCTATCTTAAAGCCCGTTTCCGCCGCGATACGGCAAAGGCGCATGAGCCGCAAGCCGTCGGACGAAAAAACTTCTTCGGGGTTTTTAGCGCGTAAGATCTTATTTTGGCAGTCGGCGACCCCGCCCGAAAAATCGAGCAGTTCGCCCTTTTTTATATCGTAGTAAAGGCTGTTGCAACAAAAGTCCCTGCGACGGGCGTCCACGCGGATATCGGAAGTAAAGCCGACCCTGCTCGGAGTGTGCGCGCCGCCTTCGGAGTAATTCTCCGTCCGAAAAGGCGTATATTCGTACTCGTCGTTCCCGAATTTTATCACGGAAGTGCCGAGCCTGAAATTCACGGTCTTTATGTAGCAGTTTTTCGGAAGTCCGAGCGCGGTCGCGACAACGGGTCCGCAGATATCTATATCGGTCTTGCCGAGTCCGCATATCTGATTGCGGAGATACCCGCCTGTTATGTAGACGGGGTACTCGCTCATAGAAGCGAGTTTTTTCAACGATTCGGGTACAAATATTTCCATATTTCAATTATATCACGGTAAAAAATTTTTAGCAAGTATTCAACGGTTGCAATTTTCCGCGTAATACGATATAATGGTTAAGTTATATCCTTACGAACGGAGAAAAACGAATTGATCGATTTTATTATAAACCCGAACAGCGGTAAAGGAAAAGGCAAAAAAGCTCTCGATAAAATTTCGCGCTTCTGTAAAAAAGGCTCGATAGAGTACAGGATACATATCACGGCGGGACCCAAGCACGCCGAACATATAGCAAAGACCGTCTGCGAAAACGGCGCGGATACGGTGGTTGCCGTCGGCGGCGACGGAACGTTCCACGAAGTTCTGAACGGTATCCCCGACCCGAGCAAAGTAAAACTCGGATTTATCCCCGCGGGCAGGGGCAACGACTACGCCCGCGCGGCGGGACTCAATCTCGACGTAATAAAAGCGCTTAAAGATATCATACGCGGCGAAGAAGTCTTTTCGGACTACATAGCCGTCAGCGACAGACGCTGTCTGAACATTGCCGGCACGGGACTCGACACCGAAGTGTTGAAGCGCGTAATGGGCAAATCGGGCAAAATCACGTACTTAAAATCGCTTATCTACTGCGTCCACCATTTTTCGCCGTATAAGATCGCGGTAGACGCAAACGGAGAACACGTGGACGAAGAAGTCATAATGGTCGGCGTCTGCAACGGCATAGCGATAGGCGGCGGAATGAGATTAAGCCCCCGTTCTAACCCGAGCGACAACGTAATGGAAGTCGTTTCGGTCAGAATGCCGAAAAACGGAAAAATAATGAAAGCGCTTTTCGGGTTTCTGAAAGGCAAGCACATAGACAAGGAATACACTTCCTGCCGCACGTGCGACGCGGCTAAAATAACTCCCGCCGTGCCGCAGACCGTTCAGCTCGACGGCGAACTCTACGACGGCTTGCCGTTCGAATGTACTCTTATAAAGAACGGGATACGCACGTTCCGCACTAATATCTAGTTTTTAATACTATAAACATATATAGTCCGTCGGGCGTAGCGTCGGTCGTTATCCTGAAATCGGTATTCCGCCTGTAACCTATCCTTATAAGCGCCGCGGAAACGGGATCGTCGTTTGCTTCGAAAACGCTCCGCAAACTGTTGCTTATGCGTATATCGAACGCTATATATTCGCAATTTAAGAATTTTCCGTCGTACGGAGAATAAATTTTCTTATACATCGGGTCTTCGCGCCTGCAATATTCGAAATAATCGACTATTTTGCGCGCTTCCGCCGCCGCTTCGCTCTCTGACGAGTTTATATAAAGGTCGACCGTACCGCCCGGATATTCTATTTCGTCGTCGTACCAATTGTACGGTCTCAGGCTCGTGCGCGGATAATTATTCGGTCGGTCTTCGCCGTGCGAACGCTCGGCTTCCCTGTCCGTCAGCAGAAAATATCTGTGGAACGCCATTTCGTAGTACGCGCTCCTGTTGTCCCACAGGTTCATCGTTTCGTCGCCCCAGGTGCAATCGACTATATACCATTCGCCGTCTACTTTGACTTTGTTCCAGGCATGACCGCCCCAGGAATCCCGTTCGTAGTCCGCGCCGGCTACTCCCGCAACGCGGATACACTCCAAATCCTCCATATTGCACATGAGCGCGTACGCTTTGGATATCCCGTCGCAGACTGCGTATGCGCCGTCGTCGGTGAACACGCTCTCCAAGTAGTAAGCCGAATATTTGACGGCTTGCTCCAACCGCGAAACGCCGACCACGCCGTGATCGTAGTTGACTTGAAGCATTACGTAGTCGTAGATCGCGTGCGCTTTTTCGACGTCCGTCATATCGTCGGAAACTATGCGTTTGAGCACGTTCGCCGCGTAATCGTAGATCTTTTTCGCGTCGTTGTCGCTCCCCGTAAACGCGGGCTTGTAGCCGAGCTGAGTTATATAATAAAGCTGTTCGCTCGTCGTAACCGAAACGGACTTCGCCCTGTTCTCTATCGGCAGTTTGCTCCTTACCTTTCCGTTCGTGTTAAAATGCGGGCGCACCGCGTCCGAACCGCCGCGGCAAACGCTCAGCGGGTCGCGCGGATAGGTTTTCGACGGCAACGAATCAGTTTCGAAAATAACGGTAAGCGATAAAACGTTTCCGTCGAGCCTGTATTCGAACCTGTTTTTGCCCGTAAAGTGCAGGACTGAAAAAGCGTACTCTATAAGTTCGCCCGTGTCGTCGGGCTTATAAGCCATATATATTTCGGTCGACAGCCGTTCTTCGCTTTTCGATCCGAGAACGGGATCTTCGCGCCACAAAAACAAATACGCGAAAAGATCTACGAATTCGTCATCGTCGGTTACGTAAAAATTCCCGTTTCCGTCGTAATATTTTTTGCTCAGATAGTCGTGCGCATCGTCGTCTATGGGCGTACTCGTAACGGGCGGACTATACTCCGACTCGGTAAAATCTTTCCCGTCGCCGAGCGAACGGACGCGGAACGTAAGCGCGGTCGAGAAAGCCGACGGGTTTTTATCTTTTCCGACTATCCGCGAAAGATCCGCCGATCTTTTGTCCGCGGAGAACAGGTCCGCGGTGTTGCCGTTGCGCGTGCTTATCCTGTCGGCATATACGCTCACGCCCGTCGAAGTGCGTATCTCGATTTCGTAATCGAGCCCCGCATACGCCGAATCCCACGAGAGAATTACGCTCGGATAGCAGTTGTCCGTATCGAGCCTTACGTTGCCCGGAATTATACTGCCCTTTGCGGTAACCGTATATACTTCGCCGAGTTTCTCGCCGTTCACCGTCGCCGCGATTTTGTACGCGCCCGCCGACGCGGGAGTAAACGAAAAAACATTCTCGCCTTTTTGCGCCGAAACGCCGTTTACGAACCATTCGGTCTCGCGCTCGGGGTTTGCGGGATCGTCCTCGTAATCGACCGAAAAAGCGACTGGCGAATAAGCGTTCTCGTTTTGGATAAGCGCGCCCGATACGTAATCGAGCGTAGGATCTTTTATATAGTCTTTGTAAACGCCGACCGTTTCGGTAGCCGTAAGTTTTTTGCCGTCCTTGCCCGTCGCCTGCGCCGTTACGGTATAAAGCCCGACTCCGCCGTCCGACGCGGAATAAGCCGTTTCGGGCGCAAACGTAAAACTCTCTTTCTGCGGAGCCGTAAGGTGCGATACCACGTTATCGCCCAAGAACAGGTTCCACCTGACTTCTTTGCTCGGATACGAAACGTCGAAAACCGCGGAAAAGTCTACTGCGGTAACTTCGCCCGCCGACTGAAACCGCTTGCCGCCCACTTCTACGTTCATTTCGTCGGGTTCGGGAACGGAAACGTTCACCGTACAGTCCGCCGTCTTTCCGCCGCGGCTCGTCTTTGCCGTAACGGTAGCCGACCCCGATTTTTTGCCCGTTATCCTGTAACCGCGCGTTACTTCCTTTATCTCTATGATATCTTCGCCCGCGTCGGTCGTAGTCAGCGAAAAATTCTTGTTCGAAACCGTGGACGGAGTAAATTTTATATACGCGGTGTCGACGACGACGCTCTCGCCGACCGACAGCTTTATTTCGGAGTCGCGGAACTCTATCGCTTCGACGCTTTCGCCGCGCAAAAAACAACCCGACAGCGAGAACAATATAAAGCACGCGAAAAGCACGGCTATGACAGCCGCCGCAAAAAACGGATATATACGGTTTCCGACTCTTTTCCGCACCGCAAAAAGCTCCTTTTATATAGTCTTTGTAAACGCCGACC
>DBEXQE010000024.1:0-3998 GCA_048167245.1 Christensenellales bacterium
TCGGTAATTTCTTAGTGCTTTTGAACAGTTCGTCGACCTTGCCGCGAAGTCCCTTGTGAAGAACGTTTCTGAGCAGGTCGCTGCTCTGCGTAAACGTGATCTTGTTGAAGCACTCTATCGCGCGGTTCACGGTTACGGAAAGAATGAACGACAGTTCGTCTTTATGTTTTTCGAAAAACTCTTTTCTGCCCGTATAGTCGTTATACATAACGAGAAACGGATTGTATCTTTTGCTCTTGAAATCTTCGTCGATATCGTCGAGCGCGTCCGCAAGATATACGAATTTGCCCACGTTGTAGCACAGCTTGGAAATATTTTCGTCCGCCTTGTCGCCGATAAGCGACTTTGCCACGTCCTGCAACAGGCTCGCAAAGCAGTCCGATACCCTGTCTATGCCGACTACGCCGTCCTTTTCCATGCGGAAAAGTTTTTCGTATTTCTCGCCGACTATGCGGTCTATCTCGGGCATTGCGCGCTTTGCCTTTTTATACGGGCGCGAAAGTATGTTCAGCGCGACACGCGACTTCAAGCCTTCCCTGTCGAGCACTCCGTCGCGCATTTTGTAATACGACATTATTATGTTCGTATTAACGATCTTATCCAAGAGTTCGTTGCGGCATACGGTAGTCTTTTTTTTGAACGGATTGCATACGCACCCTTTCGACTCGAACTTTACGTCGGTTACGGTAAAGTCGTGCAGGAGCAGACTTAAAAACACTACGTCGTAATTCGTCGTAAAGCGCGGCAATTGACCGAACATTTTGCCCGTCGCTTTGCAGATCCCGCAATAGTACGCGCGGTACAGCATAAAGTCCGCGGTGTTCATTTGCTCTTTGATAGGTGTTACATACCCGTACATACTTTCTCCCACGGCGGCGCATTCGGGCACATATAGCGGCTTTCGTAGCGCCCGCGGCGGCTCAATCGAGTATCGGATATACACTCATTCGCCGCCACGCCGCCTGTTGCCGCTCTCTGCACCCGACTTCGCCGCCTTGCGTTTTTCAACGACACACTATTATCATTTTTTCAACGACCGAGCAAACCTACCTTTCTGTACACTTTCGACAGCGTTCTGTACGCCGTTTTCGCCGCGTCTTCCGCGCCCTTTTTCATGAGCGACGAGAGATAATCTTTCTCCTTGCAAATGCGTGCGTACTCCTGCTGTACGGGAGATAAGAAATCGCAGACGGTCTGCCCGACGGCTTCCTTGAACCGAGCGTAATTAACTCCCGCGAATTCTTTCTCGGCTTCCTTTATGCTCTTGCCCGAAAAGCACGAATAAATTGTCAGAAGATTGCTTATACCGGGCTTTTCGGCTTGATTGTAAACTATTTCGCTCCCGCTGTCGGTTACGGCGCGCTTGAACTTGCGCATTATCTCGTCTTTCGTGTCGAGCAGGAACACGGAACCGTTCTTGTTCTCGTCGGACTTGCTCATCTTCGCCGTCGGGTCGCTCAAAGACGACACTTTCGCGCCGAACTTCGGGTTTATGCCTTCGGGAACCGTGAAAGTCGGGCTGTACTTGTTGTTGAACCGCTCGGCTATCGTGCGCGCGATCTCGAGATGCTGATTCTGATCTTTCCCGACGGGAACGTAGTCGGGCTGATACAACAGTATATCCGCCGCCATCAGCACGGGATAATCGAAAAGTCCTACGTTCACGTTCTGCGGCGCTTTCTTCGACTTGTCCTTGAACTGCGTCATGCGCTTGGCTTCGCCGAACTGCGTGTGGCAGTTGAGTATCCAGGTGAGTTCCGCGTGCGCCGACACGTGCGACTGAACGAAGAACGTGCTCTTTTCGGGATCTATTCCGAACGCGAGCAGAAGCGCGTACACGTCGAGCGTGTTTTTGCGTAAGACCGCGGGTTCGATATCCACGGTCAGCGAGTGCAGATCCGCCACGAAATAATAGCACTTATGCTCTTTCTGATATTCGAGCATATTGCGCACCGCGCCGATATAGTTGCCTATCGTCAGCACGCCCGTGGGTTGCAGTCCCGTAAGGACCGTCTTTTTGTATTCGGTTGTAGCTATGTTTTCCGTCATTTCTTTTCTTCCGCTTTTTTATTGCAATACGCTATAACGGCGTCTTTCGCGCCGCTCTTATCGATCACGTCCTTATGCAGAACGGGCATCGAAAACAGTCCGCCGAGCGTATCCGGCACGGGCATCGCCGACAGATTTTCGAGCTTTTTAAGGCTTGCCTGCGTCGTCTTGCCGGGCTTTTCGCCGAGAGCCGTGAGAACGTCGTCGACGAACTTATACGGACTTGCTGTCGAAACTATAACGGTAGGCGTTTCGTCGCCCGTGCTTGCCACGTATTCGGCATAGACCGACGCGGCGACCGAAGTGTGCGTGTCGAGAACGTAGCCGTACTCGTCGAAATATCCGCCTATCGTATCGAATACCGTTTCTTCGTCGGCGCAGCCCGCGTAAAACGATCTCTGCATTTGCGCAAGTTCCGTTTCGGTTACGGAGTAGACGCCGTCCGACTTCAACTTTTCCATTCTCTCGGCGATAAGTTTGTCGTTTCTGCCCGAAAGCTCGAACAGGAGCCGCTCCAAATTAGAGCTGATGAGAATATCCATCGACGGGCTCGTCGTCTTGTAGAATTCGCGCTTTACGGAATATTCGCCGCCGCTTATGAAGTCGGTCAGAACGTTGTTTTTATTGGACGCGCATATGAGCATATTCACGGGAAGCCCCATTTGCTTTGCGTAGTATCCCGCGAGTATGTTTCCGAAGTTGCCCGACGGCACGCAGAAATTGACTTTGTCGCCGAGCGCTATCTGTCCGCCCGAAAGCATATCGCAGTACGACGAAAAATAGTACGCTATCTGCGGAACGAGCCGCCCCCAGTTTATGGAGTTCGCACTCGAAAGATTATAACCGCATTTTCCGATAATATCCGCCGTTTCCTTATCCGTGAATATTTTTTTGACTGCCGACTGAGCGTCGTCGAAGTTTCCGTTGATCCCGAAAACTTTCACGTTGCCGCCCGTTGTCGTCGTCATCTGCAACTTCTGCATCTGCGAAACGCCGTCCTGCGGATAAAAGACGATAACGTCCGTGCCGTCCACGTCCTTAAAACCTTCGAGCGCCGCCTTGCCCGTGTCGCCCGAAGTGGCTACGAGTATGAGCGTTTTTTCCTTATGCCCGAGCCGCGCTTTCGAACCCGTCAGAAGATACGGCAGAAGCGTCAGGGCGATATCCTTGAACGCGTGCGTGGGTCCGTGCCACAATTCGAGTATATACAGGTTTTCGTCGATCTTTACGAGCGGCGCGGCGTCGCCGTCGAAACGCGAGTAAGCCTTGCCGGTATATACTTCCAGATCGGCTTTAAGTTCGGGCATGAATTTGCCTATTATCACCGCAGAGCGCGACGGATAATCGAGCTCGCAGAGACCTTCTATCTCTTTAAGCGTAAGAGAAGGAAATTCTTCGGGAACGAAAAGTCCGCCTTCGTCGGAAAGTCCTTTGACCACCGCTTCGGGTCCGCTGACTTTGTTGTTTTTGTTGCGTGTGCTTATGTAGTTCATAAAAAGCCTTTTGATTATTTTCTTTGCTAAATGTAACGTTTAAGAAATTCGGGCAACTCGTCGGTGCTCACGGTAAGAATAAAGTTAGTGCCGTGGTCTTCCGAGATCTTTTCGAATTCGAGCATGATCTCTTTCATGTCTTCGGGCTTGACGAGAAATCTGTTGAGTCCGTCTATGTAAATTTTCGTTATGTCCGAATTTCCCGCGATCATTCCCTTTATAAATCCGACGAACGCGCCCTGCGAACCCGTAACGTTGTAGTCCGCTACGTTCACGAATTTGAGCCGCCTGTCGATATCGATAGTGTGCATGAGATTATCGGTAATGTAAACGTGATTTCCCTTTGCGGTGGTTATCTCGTCGTTCGCGCACTTTATGATGCGTTTGGTCTTACCGCTCCCCTTGCTTCCGTAGATAAGTTTGATCATGATTCTCTACTCCTTTATTTATATATTT
>DBEXQE010000025.1:0-5508 GCA_048167245.1 Christensenellales bacterium
GAAAAATGGAAAACAAAATCAAAGTTTTTGAAAACAAGCAAGTTCGTACAGTGTGGGATATGGATGCCGAAGAATGGTATTTTTCGGTGGTAGATGTTGTTGCAGTATTGACGAACAGCGAAAATCCGACAGCTTATTGGCGCAAATTAAAGCAACGGTTAAAAGTCGAAGGAAATGAAACCGTGACAAATTGTCACGGTTTGAAAATGATGGCTATCGACGGGAAAATGCGCATGACCGACGTTCTCGATACGAAAGGTGTATTGCGACTCGTGCAATCTATTCCGTCGCCAAAAGCCGAACCGTTTAAGATGTGGCTTGCCGAAGTCGGCAACGACCGCCTAAACGAGATAGCCGACCCTGAAAAAGCCATAATGCGCGGAGCGGAATATTACAGAGCAAAGGGCTATACCGAAGGCTGGATAAATCAGCGATTGCAAACCATCGAAATGCGCAAGGAACTCACGGACGAGTGGAAAGCTCGCGGAATAGAGAAAGAAAGAGATTACGCTATATTAACGAACGAGATGACCAAAGCGTGGAGCGGTTTGACCGTGCAAGAATACAAGCAAGTCAAGGGTTTGAAGAAAGAGAATCTTCGCGACAATATGACAAACATCGAGCTTGTACTTAATATGCTTGCGGAGGTTACTACAACGGCATTATCTCGACAAGAAAAGCCGGAAACTTTTAATGAAAGCAAGAAAATTGCTCGCGAAGGCGGACAAGTAGCAAAGAATACTCGGACGGATATCGAGAAACGATTGGGTCAGTCGGTGATTTCTTCGCGTAATGCAAGCGATAAACCCGCGCTCGAAATACAAGCATCGAAATCAGATGATAATAAAGAATAAAATACTGTAATTCATTATAATTAACGGAGTCGCTTTTGCAGTTTATACTTAGGACTTTTTTGTTATACCCTTCACACAATCCGAAAAAGAAAAACCGGCGGTTATTCGGCGTTAAATCTTAAACGCTTATACTGCGGTTTAATTGTAATACACTGTCACATCTATTGATTTTTTGCATTCGGGATTTCTTATAATATTGCCGCTCAATACTTTACCGTCCGCGACAATTTTATTTTCATTGGATCTTATGAAATTTATATTATAAACGGTTCCCCTGAATATGCGTGATACACGTAGATTATTCCAAGCGTTCGGCAGACACGGTTTAATTTGCAAACCGTCTGTCTGCGCTTTTATTCCGCATATATATTCGCTTATACAACGATAGAGCCAACCTGCCGTTCCCGTTATCCAACTCATCGGAGCGTAACCCGCTATATAAGGGTTTTCGGGACCCATATACATATTACTGACCGCATACGGCTCCATACCGTTATTCTTGTTTTCGATATTGTCAAAGCGAATTTTCTTCAACGATTCGTATGCTTTATCTCCTCTCCCGAGCATACAATCGGCAACTATCTTAAATGCAACGCCGTGATTATACACTGCGCCATTCTCGACGAGCCCTGCCTTAAAGTAACTTATACGTCCTATTTTATCGTTGCCTTTTGTATAAGACGGGTAGCATTGCAAATAGCCGTAATCGCAACTCAGTCTGTTTTCTACGCCGTCAATAAGCTTTTCCAATATTTTTTTATCCGTGAGATTCGCAAGAACCGCCCACGTCTGCGGATTTAAGAATATTTTTGCCTCTTCGTTTTCATCCGAGCCGATTTTTTCGTCGTAATCGTTAAATCCGTAAATTAAATGATCTCCGTCCCAACCGTATTTCATTACGGCTTCTTTCATTTCGGCGCGACGAAGCTCATATTTCTCCGCAAGTTCCGTTTTTCCGCATAAATTCAATATTTCGATAAATTCGTTGTATGCTTTTATCGCAGATATAGTCAACCATACTCCTTCGCCTTTTCCCAATTTACCTACGCTGTTGAGCGAATCATTCCAATCGCCGCCGAGAAATAACACAAGACCTCGTTTGCCTCTGCAACCATATAAATAATCCATAGCGCGTTTTATATGTTCGAAAAGCGACGATTTTTCTTCGGTTCCGGAGTATTCGGCATATTCGATAGGCTTATCGTAACTGCTGTTTTCCGCACTCGTCCCTTTCAACCAAGAAATTTTTTCGTCAAGTATTCCGAAATCGCCGCTTTCGTTAAGATAAGTCAAAATCGTCGTCGGAATCCAAACTCCTCCGTCATTATAAGGGTAATAGTAACTCGGTTCAAACATCCTTATCGGATTTCCGTCTTCATATTGCCATTTCATCACGTCTAATATTCTCTCACGCGCGAAGCTCGCGTCAAGAGAAACAAAAGCCGCAATATCCTGCATAACGTCCCGAAACCCTTTGCCGTATAACCTGCCCCAATCTTTTCCCAAAGAAAGTTGACGTTTTAACCAAATGTTGGTTTGAGAATCAAGTACCGAATCGGGCGAAGTAATCTTAAATACGTCTGTATATCTGCCGTTTGTTTCTTCTTGATAAGCAAGTTCTTTGTCGAAACGTTTTAACGAAGCAAATTCTTTTGCATAAGCGGAACATTCCGATTCGGATCGCGCCATTCCGCATACAATACATATCTCCCGCTTCTCTCCCGCATTCAAGTCAATCCGAAATTGCAAAGCTCCGACATAACTGCTTTCGAAATTCACTCCTTTTCCCGACAACTTTTCGCTTTGCAAGGCTATCGGAGAAGATATTGCGTCATAAGTTCCCACGAAACGCGAATCGGATACTTCATATGAATAAAATTCCTTATCGGCGGCAAGATACAAATACTTATATGGCATTTCGATGTCATAACCGTCGTGCGCGTATATTATACCGTTGAAATTTTCTGCTTTAACCGCCTCCCCGTATGCATCGTGATCGGTCAATGCGGGACACGGCCGATTGTAAAAATACACGTCGAGATTTTTGGATTTATCCGATATATTCTGTATGCTTATGCGATGCAGCAACACGCGTCCTCGACTCGGGACGACCACTGTCATTTCCGTTCGCACTCCGCAATATTCGCTTACAATCTTTTGATATCCGAGCCCTACATGACAATTGAAAAGATCGAATTTTTCTTTTGAAAAATTTCTGGTTGCGGCAAAATATCGTCCACTGTCGCGATCCTTTATATAAACAAGCCTTTGCCCCGAATCAAGTTGACGACGCGTATTACCTATAAGACTCCAAGCGGAGCCGCCGCCGAATTGATTGCAAACGCAAACGGTATCGCTATTCCAAAGATAATTATAAAGTTCGCGCCGCGGAAACATATCCTCTATTACATACTCTTTCCGTAAATCGTCAAAATGTCCCGACATATTATACTCTCCTTTTAATGGTAAAACGGTAATTCGAAAGAAACTGCGTCCAGATACGCGGTTTCTTTATACGGTCATTGAATTTTTTCGAATTCGATACGACGACCTGCGCCGTTGCCGACAAGTCCGTTCACCGCTATACCGACATTTGCAAGCATATCGCCTTTATAAGATTTTCCGTCGCTTAAACATCTGTAAACGGCGTTTTCGTCAAGTCCTTTCAATTTGATAAGCTGCCAAAGTTTATTATAATCTCCTACAAGCTGTAAAACTGTAACGACGACTTTTCGTCCGTCGGAAGACGTAATTTGCCAAATTGCGAATCTGCCGTCATAAGGATTTTCGAGTCTGTAAAAATCACCGCCGAATATAATGTCTTTCAATTGCGAATAACGTTTGTTATAATCCGAAATTTTTTTCTTTTCGTCGGCGTTGAGTTTGCGAACGTCGAATTCATACCCCAGCGAAAAATCGGACGCAACGAGATACCTGAATTCCATATCCGACTTTTGAAACGTACAACCTCCCAATCCGTCCGTAACGTGCGACGAAATAACGGACGGCGGATATGCAACCGTACACGAATATTGAATTTTTGCTCTGTCAAACGGATTTGTATTATCGCTGAGCCATATTTGCGGAGCATAAAAAAGCATACCGAGATCGAAACGTCCGCCGCCGCCGCCGCAATTTTCGAAAAATATCTTCGGAAAAGCCTTACGTAATTTTTCGTACAACTTATAAACGCCGAGAACGTAGCGATGACACGTTTCTCCTTGTCGCTCCGCCGATAAAGTCGCACTGCCTATTTCGGACAAATATCTGTTTACATCCCATTTGACATATTCGATATTTACGCTCGAAAATAACCCCGACAGCTTGCCGAAAAGATAATCCACAACATCGTCGTTGCACATATCGAGTACGAACTGATTCCTTTGCAAAGAAGGCTTTCGCCCTGAATTTAAGCGCCAATTCGGATGATTTTTATAAAGCAAACTGTTTTCGCTTACCATTTCGGGCTCTATCCAAATTCCGAATTTGAACCCCATTTCGTTTATTTTACGTACAGTGCGGGCAAAATCGGGGAATTTTTTTTCATCGACGATCCAATCTCCGAGTCCCGATTTATCGTTTTCTCTGTTATCGAACCAACCGTCGTCGAGCACTATGGTGTCTATACCGGTATTTGCGACTTTTTCGGCGCACTCGATAAGTTTTTTATCGTCAATGTCAAAGAAAAAACCTTCCCACGTATTCAGAACTATCGGACGAAACGAAAATTCGGGCACTATATTTCTTTCTATATGCCTATGAAAATTTCTCGACATCCCGCCGATTCCTTTCGCGCTGAAAGTCAGAATCGCCTCGGGCGTGCAAAAGCTCTCCCCCGATTCGAGAACCCACGAAAAACCGTTCGGATTTATACCGCTCGTAAAACGCATTGTGCTTTTGGACGTGCGCTCGATTTCGTTCATAAAATTGCCGCTGTACACAAGATTGCAACCGATAACATTGCCGTAGTCTTCCGTTGCCCCGCGCGACGCAATCGCCGCAAACGGATTCATAATATGCGACGTAATTCCCGCAACGCTCTCGAAACAAAGACGCCCTTCGGGAATTTCCGTACGTTGAAAGCGTTGCTCCAACCCATAGCTTCCGGGCAAAGTTATAACGGTTTGCCCATCGTAAAACAAGTCGAGACAACAGCTTGCGATTTTTTCGACGATAAGCTTTTGTTTTCCGTTATTCTTTACGATTTGATACCGCGTTATAACGTTTTCGCATTCGTAAACACAATAATTTATTTGAACTTCCGCGTTCGATTCCTCATCGCAAAGCGTTACAGTCAAAGTTTGCACGCGATCCGTCGTACGCGAATAAGGCATACCGTTAAGCGCAATTCTTCCGTCGGTTATGTCGTGCGATACGTATTTCAAGCTTGTATCCGAGCAACCGTTTCCGCGTCTGAGTCTAAGCGCGTCGGTTCGCATATCGCCCGTACCGAAACAGGAATACTCCTGCAATTCGGCATCGGGCGTATACTTACCGTTTTCCTCCTCCGCGTAGGGAGCAAAACCTCCGTCGCGCGCGGGAATACACCCGTCGAAATCCAAACCGTCGATTTTCGAACCGTAGTACAAATGCGTTAAGTATTTGCCGTGATTCAAACAAAATACATAACTCGTTTCGTCGGTGTCCAGCTTGA
>DBEXQE010000026.1:0-2368 GCA_048167245.1 Christensenellales bacterium
GCGCGAGCGTTTCAGCGTTTGCCTTGTTTGGGGTTGCGTTGCATATGCTTTTTATATAAGCGGTAGAAAGTCGAGTAGTTGTCGTACGAGAGTTTTTCGGCGACTTTCATTGCGGGGATACCCGAATCCAAAAGATTCTGAGCGTAGAGCATTTTTTTGCGGTTCACGTACTGCATGAGCGGGATCCCCATATAAATTTTGAACGAGTGGGCGAGCCACGACGGCGAAATATAGAACGCGTTGGCGACCGACGAAAGAGAAATGCCGTCTGACAGGTGCGCGTCTATGTATCTGAGAATATCCGAGAATATCTTATCGGATATTTTTTCTTTATCTTCCTGCACGGTTTGCGTGTATTTGAGCGTCAGAATTATCAGTTCGAGTATATTTTTCACGTAAAGGCAGGCGTCGTCGGCGCCGTAAATGTCGGGCAGTTCGGTAAGATTTCTAAGAAGTCCTATGATCGGGCTGTCGAACGGCAGACGGTACAGCGTTTCGCGCGAGCGCAGAAGCAGTATGAGATCTTTCGGCAGAGCGCTTTCCGAAAAGTCTATGATAATGCTTTCGTAGATCTGCGGGTGCGGGTATTTTAATTTCGGATAGTGCATTTCCTGCGGCTTGATTATGATCAGGTCGTTTTTCTGCAATTTCTGCGAAAAGTCGTTCACCACGAATTCCGTGTCGCCGTTGATGAAAAAATACAGTTCCCACTTGTCGTGAGAATGTTTGCGCAAGTCGGTCTGTTTGGGTTTTATGAGCGTTCTGTGCTCGTAAGTGATTTTATCGGTAAATAATTGTTCCATGAAACCATTATATCACAGAAAGCAAGAATTGCAAACTAAAATTGCAAAGTTGCAATTTACAAACGTTAAATAAGTGTTATCATATAGGTGTGAACGACGGCATTGTATTATTATCGTTCCGTCTACAAATTCTATTAAAGAGGTGGAAAATATGAAAAAAACGTTTCGCAGATCCGTAACCGCGCTTGCCGCGCTCGTTCTGAGCATGGGCGTATGCTTCGGTTTTACGGGGTGCAGACGCGGCGGCGAAGAAAAATATGACCTTACCAAAACGAATATAAACGTTCAGGTATTCAACGGCGGGTTCGGGTACGACTGGCTCGAAAAAATCGAGAAAGAGTTCGAAGAAAAGTATTCCGACTACGTAAACGGCGACCTGGTGGGCGTGGATATACATATCAATCCGACCAGCGAAACGGGGACGAACGTTTACGACAGATACGCGGTTGCGGACAACGACGTTTATTTCACCGAACAGGTGAGCAATTATTACGATTTCGTCAAGGCGGGATACGTTCTCGATATTACGGAAGAAGTAACGGAAAACATAGCGGGGCAAAATCACTCCATAGAATCCGTTTTGCAGGAAGATCTTCGCAACTACTACGGCGTCGATCGGAACGGAGAAAAGCATTATTACGGGTTGCCCTACTCGAACGCGTTCATAAATTTCATATACGATTCCGAGTTGTTTTACAATAAGGGACTTTATTTTACGCGCGAATACGATTCGGTCGCCGCGGGAACTCCGATCGGCGAATATATGATAAAAAAGATAACCGAGCCGGGCGAAAACGGAGAATTTTCCGCGCTCGTTACCGAGAGCGGGCAGTCGTATTACAAGACGACTCGCGGGGACTATCTGTCGAAAGGACCCGACGGAAAGTACGGCACTTACGACGACGGCATGCCCAAAACGTACGACGAGTTTTTCGCGCTTTGCAGATACATGTCCGAAGAAGAAAACGTTACGCCGTTCCTTTGGATGGGCAAGGGCGGCGGCGCGGAATACGTAACTTGGGCGATGAATCAGATAGTTGCGGACTACGAAGGTTACGATCAGATGTTTTTGACGTACAGCTATAACGGCGCGGCGAAAACGCTCGTTTCGGCAAACGGCAACGGGACGGTTTCGGGTCTGCCCGAAGTAACGCTTACGCCGAACAATTCGAACGGCAAAGCGCTCGAAGTCCACAAGTCGGCGGGCAGATATTACGCGCTCGACTTTCTCGGAAAAATGCTCGCCAACGACGACGCTTATTGCATGGAAGACTGTTTCAACACGATCCGCGACCAATTCTACACGCAGGAAACTTTCATGCTGTCGAAGCGCAATCCCGAAAAAGCCGCGTTTATGGTAGACGGCATATGGTGGGAGCACGAAGCGAGAGATACTTACGCGGACCTTGCTAATTCCTACGGCGATGCGTATAAGAAAGAAAACAGAAAATTCAAAATGTTCACCATGCCGAAGCAAAACCCCGACAAGATAGGCGAGCCGGCTACGTTTATAGACACGGGATATCAGGTCGCGTTTATCCGCAGTTCGATAGAAGAAAACAAAA
>DBEXQE010000027.1:0-1913 GCA_048167245.1 Christensenellales bacterium
AAACGTGAAGCTCGACAAGGAAAACAGACTTCTGACCGTGGAAGACAACGGTTGCGGCATGACCGACGAAGACATGGAGAAAAACCTGTCCACGATAGCAAAGTCGGGAACGTTCGAGTTCAAAAAAGAGCAAAAAAGCGACGAAAACCTTATAGGTCAGTTCGGAGTCGGCTTTTACAGCGCGTTCATGGTCGCGGACGCCGTAACGGTGATATCCCGCGCGTACGGGTCGGACAAGGCGTTCAAGTGGACGAGCTCGGGCGCAGACGGCTACGAGATAGAAGACGGCTCGCGCGCCGAAGTCGGTACGACGGTCATTCTGCACATAAAGGAGAACGACGACGACTGCCGTTACGACGAGTTTTTGGAACCGTATAAGATAAGCGAACTCATAAAGAAGTATTCGGACTATATCCGCTACCCGATAAAGACGGACGTTCCGACGACGAAGAAAAAAGACGACGGCGACGGTTACGAAACGGTCAACGAGAACAAGACCGTCAACAGCATGACGCCCATCTGGAAAAAGCCGAAAGGCAAAGTCAAAAAGGAAGAATACGACGACTTTTACATGGCGACTTTCCACGACTATATGCCGCCGCTCAAACGCATTTTCGCGTCGCTCGAAGGCGCTATCTCGTACAACACGCTGTTGTTTATTCCGTCGAAAGCGCCGATCGAATACACGTCGAAAGACTACAAAAAGGGCTTGAAGCTCTACTCCGACGGCGTTATGATCATGGAAAAGTGCGACGAACTCATTCCCGATTATCTCGGGTTCGTCAAGGGGCTTGTCGATTCGGGCGATCTGTCGCTGAACATTTCGCGCGAGATACTGCAGCACAACCGCCAACTCAAAACGATAGCCGTTTCGCTCGAAAAGAAGATAATTTCAGAATTCAAAAAGATGCTCGCGAGCGAAAAAGAGCGCGAAACTTACGAAAAAATGTTCGACGAATTCGGCGTGAGCCTGAAAATGGGCGCGTACGAGAATTTCGGCGAGAAGAAAGACACCATAAAGGACATCCTTATTTTCCGCAGTTCCGACGGGCATAAGTACGTAACGCTCGACGAGTACGTAAAGCGCATGAAAGACGGTCAGGAATTCATTTACTACGCGTGCGGCGACGAATTGGAGCAGATCGAGAAAATGCCGCAGTGCGAGGCCGTGCTCGAAAAAGGCTACGAAGTGCTTCTTTTAAGCGACAAGATAGACGAGTTCGTGATAAAAGTTCTGGAAAGCTACGCGGACAAAAAATTCAAATCGGTCGCCGATAAAGACGCGTTGCCCGTTTCCGAAGATAAGAAAAAGGAAGTTTCCGAAAAGTCCGAGCAGAACAAGGAAGTTCTCGACGCCGTCAAGGACGCGCTGAAAGGCAAGGTAAAAGACGTCCGTCTTACGGGTCGGCTCAAATCTCACGCGGCTTGCATCGCGGCGGACGGCTACGTGTCGCTCGAAATGGAAAAAGTGCTTAAAAACATGCCCGCACCGGGACCCGCGGCGAAAGCCGAGAAAATTCTTGAACTGAACCCCGACCACGCGGCTTTTTCGCGTCTTTGCGCCGTCAAGGACGATAAGGAAAAGCTCGCCGAGTACGCGACCGTGCTGTTCGATACTGCGATGATCAGCGAAGGAATGGAGATAGACGATCCCGCGGGGTTTGCCGCTCTCGTTCAGAAACTTATATAACGGCGGCGTATACGGGCGCGTCTTTCCGCTACGTTTGCCGCGCAAGCTCAATCGAGTACGTCTATGTACACTCATTCGCTTGCGCGGCAACTGTTGCGCAAATCCGCAACCCGTCTCCGCCGCCTTGGTTACGTGGAATACCCCCCCCAATTGCGCTACCCCCCCCTTTTTTTGTCCTCCGCCGAGCCGCACAGCGGCGAACGCCACGAGCGTAGCGAGTATT
>DBEXQE010000028.1:0-2267 GCA_048167245.1 Christensenellales bacterium
TAAGTTGTATAATGGCTGTATGAGCTTGCAAAATATACTATCTTCCGTAAGAAGAGCCGTTACGGAACACGAGATGATAAAAGACGGCGACCGCATAGTCGTCGGACTTTCGGGCGGAAAAGACAGCTTACTTCTTCTCAAAGCGCTCGCGACGTACCGCATTTTTTCGCCGCAGAAATTCGAACTGAAAGCCGTAACCGTGGACATGGGACTCGGCGCGGACTTTTCGGGGCTCGAACGCTTCTGCAAAGAGATCGACGTGGACTATCACATCGAGCATACCGACATAGCCGAAATAATCTTCGACGCGAGGAAGGAGAAAAATCCCTGCTCGCTCTGCTCCAAAATGCGGCGCGGCGCGCTGAACACGTGCGTCAACAGAATGGGGTTCAACAAACTCGCGCTCGGACACAACGCCGACGACCTGTCGGAAACTCTTTTATTATCGCTTTTCTACGAAGGGCGGCTGTCGACCTTTGCGCCCGTAAGCTATATGGACCGCACGGGCGTAACGCTTATCCGTCCGCTGATCTACACGTTCGAAAAGGACGTTATAGCCGAAACTCGCGACATGCCGATCCTGCAAAATCCCTGCCCCGCGAACCACGCGACTCAGCGCGAGTATATGAAAAATCTGATAAAGTCGATATGCAAAGATATTCCAATCGCGCGCGAACGTATCCACTCCGCGATAACTCACCCCGAGCGCAACAATCTTTGGGGCGTCAAGACACGAAAGTAGGCTCGGGCAAACTTTTCGTTTAACAAAAAACGTTTCTCTGCGCGCGAAGTTTTTTAGACGGCTTTTCCGTACTTAAAAATGTCGAGATTTGTCATATCCTGACCCATTGCGTCATAAAGTATAGCACAATGGGCATGAGAGGTATGACAATGAAACAGCACATCGTTCTACGCGCAATAAAGCTCGCCGACTATATACTCGAAACGAAAGCCACCGTAAGGGACGCATCGAAAGTATTCGGCGTAAGCAAAAGTACCGTGCATAAAGACGTTACGGAAAGGCTGAGCCGGATCGACCGCGACAAATACCTGAGCGTTAAACAAGTTCTCGACTTCAACCTGTCCGAACGCCATATCCGCGGCGGCACCGCAACCAAAGAAAAATACGCAGGAATGCACTGAGAATAAAAAGAACACCGCACGAAACGTTGCGGTGTTTTTTATTAAAGGAGAAATTTTAAGCGCTTTCTCCGCGCGCGGCACGCCGCGTGGTCGAAATGACAGGGCGGGTATGCGTGTACTGTCAAGGCGGCAGAGAACCGGTGCGCCTACTCGTATAACCTGGACACGGGCAGATCGGCAAATATCGACTCTATCGCCGTTGCGAAGATAGGAGCTACGCTGAGTTCTTTGATCTTAGGTATCTTCTTTTCTTCGGGGAGCGAGATCGTGTTCAGCACGAAGATCTTTTCGAGAACGGAGTCGTTAAGTCTTTGGATCGCGGGACCGCTCATTACGGCGTGGGTGCAGCAAGCGTAAACTTTCTTCGCGCCGCCGACTTCGATAAGAGCTTTCGCGCCTTGGGTTATAGTCCCCGCGGTGTCTATCATGTCGTCCACGAGCAGGCAGACCTTGTCTTTTACGTCGCCGACTATGTTCATGACTTCCATTACGTTGGCTTTGGGACGGCGCTTATCGACTATCGCGAGCGAAACGTTCAGTTTATGAGCCATTTGCCTTGCGCGGGAAACGGAGCCTACGTCCGGCGAAACGACTATAAGGTCTTCGGGGTTGCGGACGAAATCCTGACGTTGAAGTTCGTTGGCAAGCACGGGTATGCCGAGCAGATGATCGAGCGGGATATCGAAGAAACCCTGTATCTGCGGAGCGTGCAAGTCCATCGTAAGAACTCTGTCCGCCCCCGCCGTCGAAATTAGATCGGCTACGAGTTTTGCGGTGATCGGGTCGCGGGCGCGGGCTTTTCTGTCCTGACGCGCGTATCCGAAATACGGAATGACCGCCGTTATCCTGCCTGCCGACGCACGGCGAAGCGCGTCTATCATAACGAGCAGTTCCATAAGGTTGTCGTTCACG
The DNA here is from genome assembly GCA_048167245.1 of Christensenellales bacterium. Lineage (GTDB taxonomy): Bacteria > Bacillota > Clostridia > Christensenellales > Pumilibacteraceae > RACS-047. The sequence continues at coordinate 2,056 of DBEXQE010000028.1, forward strand.
GGATCGGACGTGGACTGTATCACGAACACGTCGCAGCCGCGCACCGTTTCGCCGATATGAACGCTCGTTTCGCCGTCGGAAAACTTACCGACTTCGGCTTCGGACAAACGCATTTTCAGCTTGTCCGCTATCGCCAGGGCGAGATCCTTGCAGGCGCTGCCCGCAAACAATTTGATTTGGTTACCGTGTGCCAACATATATTTTTTGCCTCC